>NZ_BMQN01000004.1 GCF_014648135.1 Deinococcus sedimenti
GGCCAAGACATCGAAGATCTCGTTTTCGCTGTACTGCTTGTGTTTCATGACCCCTCCCTGGAGACAATCTTGTCTCATTCGGAGTGGGCCGACCAATTGGGGTCACGTCACACCGACCTGACGAAACAGCAACTGATCCGCTCGCCGGGCTTTGAGGTCCTGCATCCTACGGGCACGTTGCGGGTGGATACCTTCCGCGTCGTATTGAAACGGACGGGTTGGCACGTCACTCATCAGCCGAGACGCTGGATCGGCATGGGTGAAGCGGACCCGTTCACCCTGCGTAAGAAGTCACTGGAACTGAATTTCATCTGTGATCAGCGGTATCACCGCTTCGTCCGGTACCGCTGGCTGGCGGAAGGACCGTCGCCCGATCTGGAGGGTGCGACCTGGGCCGACCTCGACCGTCGGGGGCGGCTGCTGATCGCCCGCGCCGGACGCGTGTTCATCTGGCGCGGGGGGCAGGAGGCGGAACTGGCGGACCTGAACGCCGACCAGCCGCCCCGCCCGGCTCAGCCTGCGTAGGGGTTGGGGCGCGCGGCCTCCTGCGCGAGCCACTGCGCCCAGGTGCGGCCCACGCCGCTCAGGTCGGGTCGGGTGAGGGGCGTGAAGCGCCGCGCGGCGGGAATGGGCAGGACGCGGGTGCGTGCGCCGGTCGCGTCGGCCCAGGTGCGGGCCAGTTCCGGCAGTGGGATGACCTGCGGGCCGACGATGTCCGGCGCGCGGCCCTGCGGGGCACCCAGCGCGACCTGGGCGATCTGCGCGGCGGCGGCGTGGACATCCACCGGCTGAAGGGGCAGGCCCGGCAGGGGCAGCAGCGGCGCGCGGGTCAGGCGCGACAGCATGAACGCCACGAATTCATGGAACTGCGTGGCGCGCACCACCGTGCACGGCACGCCGCCCGCCGCGACCAGCGCCTCGGTCTGGGTCTTGGCGCGGTAGTACGGGAACGCCCGCACCTGATCACAGCCCACGATGCTGACGTACACGACGTGCCGCACGCCCGCCTCCCGCGCCGCCGCGAGGAGCACGCCGGTCATCTCGACGTCCGCCTGGGGCCGCGACGGCTGGCTGGCCGCGTGAATGACGGTGTCCACGCCGCGCAGCGCGTCCGCGAGGCCCGCGCCGGAGTGCAGGTCACCCTGCCGAAACGCGGGGCGTGGGTCGGCGTGGCGTGACAGGACGCGCACGTCCGCGCGGCCCTCCAGGGCGGGCAGCAGGGCTCGGCCCAGTACGCCGGTCCCTCCGGTCAGGAGCATGGTCTTCATGGGGTGGCCTCCAGCAAGGCGGGAAGGGGAGAGGGGGGGAAACTGCTGCCCTCAGCAGACGTCATAGCGCGTGGCGGATTGTCCCCCGCCGGGTGTCTGATTGCCCCCACAGTCCTGGGGCAGGAGGGTGCTACGTTCAGGGTGGCCCGCTTCCGGGCGGGCCGACTTCCTTCGGGGTGGAGTGGAATTCCCTACCGGCGGTGATGGCGTGAGCCTCAGCCCGCGAAGCCTGTGCAGATTGCACCACGCGCAGGCCCGATCCCGTGTAAATCGGGGGCCGACGGTGTTATGGCGCGCAGAGACGCTTTCGGCGTTTGCGCGGCCCATTCAGTCCGGATGAGAGAAGGAGGAACGTTGCCTGCCACCCCGGCAGGCGGCGACAGACCATGTATGAAGTGAATGCTCCACCCGCAGGGGTGGCGGCGGCACTGCCCGTAGACGAGCGGTTCATGACGCTCGCGCTTGAGCAGGCTGCCAGAGGACTGGGCCGCACTGCGCCGAATCCCCCCGTGGGCTGCGTGATCGTGCAAGGCAATGAATTGGTGGGGCGAGGCTTCCACCCCAGGGCCGGTGAGCCGCACGCGGAGGTGTTCGCCCTGCGGGATGCGGGCGAGCGGGCGCGCGGCGGGACAGCGTACGTGACGCTGGAACCGTGCAGTCATCACGGGCGGACGCCGCCCTGCGCGGACGCGCTGATCGCGGCGGGCGTGCGTCGGGTGGTCGTGGCGGCGCTGGACCCGAACCCGCTGGTGGCGGGGCGCGGCGTGCAGAGGCTCCGGGATGCCGGGATCGAGGTCACGGTGGGCGTCCTTGAATCCGAGGCGGTGCGGCAGCAGGCGGGGTTCCGCAGCCTGATCGTGCGGGGCCGCCCGTGGGTGGTAGCGAAGTACGCCATGACCCTGGATGGCAAGGTGGCCGCACCAAGGGAGGGGAACGGAGTTGTGAGTGGCCTCAAGGCCCGTGCCCTTGCGATGCGCTGGCGTGACGAACTGGACGCCATTGCGGTCGGCAGCGGCACGCTGGAACTGGACGACCCGGCCCTGACGACACGCGGCGTGCCGGGGGGCCGGGACCCGCGCCCCGTGGTGTTCGACCGCCGCGCGGCGAGTGACCCGCGGGCCCGCGCGTGGCGCGACGGCGCGGTCCTCGTGACCGCCCCGGACGCCGATGCGGCCGCCCACGAGGCTGCCGGGATCACCGTCCAGCGCGCCGGGTCGCTCCCGGACGCTCTGAGCGGACTGGCGGGCCTGGGCCTCGGCAGCGTGCTGCTCGAAGGTGGCCCGACCCTCCTGAGCGCCTTCTTCGCGCAGGGGCTGGTGGACGAGGTGCGAGTCTTTCTGTCCCCGAAACTCCTCGGCGCGGGCCTGAGCCCCGTGACCGGCCCCGCGCGCCCCATGCACGCGGCGCAGGCGTTGCGAGACGTGACGGTCGAAACCCTCGGCCCGGATGTCCTGATCACCGGCCTGCTGCACGACATCCCGCGCGTCTGAGCCTTCCTTCCCAGCGGAGGAGGGCCGACCGCGCTCCTGCCTCCACCCGAGGTCAAAGCATGTTTACTGGAATCATCGAACAGGTGGGCGTCATCGCCCGCACCAGCGAGAACGAGGGGAACCTGACCGTCACCATTCAGCCCGCGCGCATGTGGGCGGATGTGGAACTGGGCGAGAGCATAGCCGTGAACGGCACCTGCCTGACCGTGACCACCTGGGACGCGGCGGGCTTCACCGTGGACCTCAGCCGCGAGACGCTCGCCAAGACCGCCCCGCACTGGCGGGAGGGCGTGAAGGTGAATCTGGAGCGCGCCATGACCGCCCAGGCGCGTTTCGGCGGGCACGTGGTGAGTGGGCACGTGGACGGCGTGGGCACGGTCCTGCGCGTGGACGCCCAGCCCGGCGCGTACACCATGACGGTGCGCGCCGCGCCGCACCTCGCCCGGTACCTCGTGCCGAAGGGGAGCGTCACCGTGGACGGCGTGAGCCTGACCGTCGTGGATGCCGGTGGCCCGGCGGGCAGCCGCGCGGACCTGCGCCCGGACGAGTTCACGCTGTGGCTCGTGCCGCACACGCTGGAGGTCACCACCCTGCACACCTGGGCGGCCGGGACGAAGGTGAATCTGGAGGCCGACCAGATGGCCAAGTACGTCGAGCGGCTGATCCTGATGCGCGACTGGACGCCCGAACAGGCGGAACAGGAGGTGGGCGTATGACGCTGGCCTCCATCCCGGAACTGCTCGCGGAACTGCGGGCCGGGCGGCCCGTGATCCTCGTGGACGACGAGAACCGCGAGAACGAGGGCGACCTGCTGATGCCCGCCGCCACGGCGACGCCCGAGTGGGTGAACTTCATGGCGCGCGAGGGACGCGGCCTGATCTGCGTGACCCTCACGCCCGAGCGGGCGCGCACGCTGGACCTGACACCCATGGTGGGCAGCAGCACCGACCCGAACGGCACGGCGTTCACCGTCAGCGTGGACCACGTCAGCAACAGCACCGGCATCAGCGCCTTCGACCGCGCCGCGACCATCGCCGCCCTGATGGACGACGCGGCGAAACCCGCCGATTTCCGCCGCCCCGGCCACATCTTCCCGCTCGTCGCGCGGCCCGGCGGGGTGCTGCGCCGCGCCGGACACACCGAGGCCGGCTGCGACCTCGCCCGGCTGGCCGGCTTCCCACCCGCCGGCGTGATCTGCGAGATCATGGGCGACGACGGCGAGATGAGCCGCCTCCCGGACCTCCTCGCGTTCGGCGAACGGCACGGGCTGAAGGTCGGCAGCATCGAGGCCCTCATCGCCTACCGCCTGGAACACGACCCCTTCGTGCAACTCGTCGCCGAAGCGAAGTTGCCCACCGAGTACGGCGAGTTCCGCCTCGTCGGCTTCGAGGACACCCTCAGCGGCGCGGAACACGTCGCGCTCGTCATGGGCGACGTCACCCCCGAGCCCCTCCTCGTGCGCGTGCACAGCGAATGCCTCACCGGGGACGGCTTCCACAGCCTGCGCTGCGACTGCGGCCCGCAACGCGACGCCGCCATGCAGGCCATCGCCACCGAAGGACGCGGCGTCCTCGTGTACCTCCGGCAGGAAGGGCGCGGCATCGGTCTGCTGAACAAGATCCGCGCCTACCACCTTCAGGACGGTGGCGCGGACACCGTCGAGGCGAACCTGCAACTGGGTTTTCCCGCCGACGCCCGCGACTTCGGCATCGGCGCGCAGATGCTCCACCTGCTCGGCGCGCGACAACTGCGCGTCCTGACGAACAACCCCCGCAAACTGCACAGTCTGGGCGGTTTCGGCCTGGAAGTCGTCGAACGCGTCCCCCTGCACGTCGGCCACAACGAACACAACACCGCCTACCTCAACACCAAGGCCGCCAAACTCGGCCACATCGGCACCGACGGCAGCGGCGACTGAGAACCCCTCAGTCCGCTGCGCGGCCAGCTCCCCTCAAAGGGGAGCCAAGGACAAAACCATGCCTCCCCTTGACTCGCAGAGCCCGCAGGGAGGGGAGGTGCCCCGCAGGGGCGGACTCGCAGAGCGCGAAGCGAGGGGTTCGCCCGCAGCTTCACCGCCCATCACCCATAAGGAGACCCACCATGAACCGAATCGAAGCCAATCTGCTCGCCACCGACCTGAAGTTCGCTGTTGTCAGTACCCGCTGGAATCATCTGATCGTGGACCGTCTGGTGGAGGGGGCGGAGCTGGCGTTCGTGCAGCACGGTGGGAAGACGGAGAACCTGGATCATTTCCTCGCGCCGGGGAGTTACGAGGTGCCGCTGATCGCGCGGAAGCTGGCGGAGTCCGGGAAGTATGACGCGGTGGTGTGCCTGGGGGCCGTCATCAAGGGCGATACGGATCACTACGATTTCGTGGCGGGCGGCGCGGCGAACGGCATCCTGAACACCAGCCTGCACACGGGCGTGCCGGTGGCGTTCGGCGTGCTGACGACCGACACGGTCGAGCAGGCCCTGAACCGCGCGGGGATCAAGGCCGGGAACAAGGGCGCCGAGGCTGTGCTGGCGATGATCGAGACGGTGAACCTGTTGAAGCAGATCGGGTAAACGGGCAGTACGGTGCGGGGCGCGGGTGGGGGAGACTCCGGCCCGCGCCCCGTGCCCGTCAGGCCCAGCCGCTGTCCAGCAGCGCGCGGGTCTCGGCGACGGCTTCCTGCTAGATGAGCTGCATCTCGCGGTCCGGGCGGCGGTGCAGGCCGCCGTAATTCCCGTGGCCGAGCACCTCGCGCACCCTCGCGGGGGGCAGCTGGCGCAGCGCGGCGACGTCCACCATGGGTTTGCGCTCCTCGGGGGCCGCGACGCCGTCCAGGCGGGTCCAGGGGAAGTTCTCCATCCAGCTGGCGTGGCTGGCCAGTGGGTCCACGCGCTGCACGGCGGCCCAGGTGCGGGGGGCGTTCCACCAGTTGTGCCACTGCACGCGCGCGTCCGGGTGGCGGGCCAGCCACTCGCCCAGCCAGCCCTGCCCCGGCGTGTTCCCGCCGTGCCCGTTCACGATCAGGATGCGCCGGAAGCCCTGGGCGTGCAGGCCGCTTAGCAGGTCGTCCAGCAGATTCAGGTACGTGCTCACGCGCAGGCTGAGCGTGCCGGGGTACGCCGCGAACGTCGGCGTGATGCCGTACGGCAGGGCGGGGAAGACCGGGACGCCGCTGCCGTCGGCGGCCTCGCGCGCGATGCGTTCGGCCAGCAGCGTGTCCGTCGCGAGGCTGAGGGTCGCGTGCTGCTCGGTGCAGCCCAGCGGGAGGACGCAGCGGTCCTCGCGGGTCAGCAGGTCCTCGACCATGCCCCAGTTCATGTCCCGAATGTGCATGGGTCACGCTAGCGCACCCGGCTGAACCGACGGACGCACCCGCGCTGATCAGCGGGTGCGTCCGTCAGGGGTGAGGGTCAGTTGGGCAGGAGGGTGCCGAGGTCCTTCAGCGCGCCGGGCAGGGTCTTCTCGACCAGTTTACCGTCGCGGACGTACTTCACGGTCACCTGATCGCCGGGCACGAGGTCCAGGTCGTTCCCGTCGGCGATGGAGCCGCTGGCGGTGAGCATGTTCTGCCCGTTGTACGCCACGGAGGCGTTCAGGGTGCCGCTGACGTTCCTGAAGAAGTTCTCCTTCTTCAGTTCGGCGTCGCTGATGATGACGTTCTTCACGTCACGCAGGTACACGGCGCTGGCGACCTTGTGGCTGGGCAGGTTCAGGTCGGCTTTCAGGGTCGCGCCGCTGGGCGTGAAGGTCAGGGTGTCCGTGCAGCGGTTCGCGGTGGTGCCGTCCAGGCTGAGGTCCACGCTGACGCTACCCGCGTTCTTCGTGGTGGTGTGCTGGGCGTTGGCGGTCAGTTTCAGGCCCTGAGCGCCCCAGCTGTACTCCAGGTTCATGCTCAGCGGCGCGTTCGTCTGACGGCCTGCCCAGGCGTTCAGCTTCAGCGCGTCGGGGCCGAAGGTGTTCAGGCAGCCGCCGGGCGTCATGCTGAACGTCGCCCCGGCGCGGGCCGTGCCCTTCTCGCTGATGGTGCCGCTGGCGTTGGTGGGCAGCTCGGTCTGCACGGGCACCCAGGTGTTCTTCACATAGTCGTAGCGCGTGCCGTTGTCCACCCAGACGGTCGGGGCGCCGTTCACGCGCCACTTCGCCTCAACGCGCAGCCCGGTGGCCTCGTCGATCAGCACCCGGCCGTCAGTGGGGGTCGTGGACTCACTGACGGTACCGTCGGCCTTGAGACTTATCGTCCCGGTGGGCAGGGGTTCGCGGATGCCCACCACGATGCTCTGGCTGCTCAGCTTGCTGCGGCCGGTCACGCGGTCCAGCAGCTGACGGCCGATCTGCGTGGGGCGGTCCAGACTGAGGCTCATGGGGCCACTGGTCGGCATGAACAGTCTCATCAGGCTTTTCAGGTCGGGATCCAGGTCCGGGTTGGCGGGGTCGGTCAGGGTCTCAAACTGCATTGCGGCACGTTCGGCTGTGGTCGCCACGTCCTTGAGGTCGAGGCTCTGGCCGACGACAGGCGGAGCGGGAGTGGTGGTGGCCGGATCGGCGGGTTTGGGTTCAACTTTGGGCGTGTCCTGTTTCTGGCACGCGGCGAGCAGCAGGGTGGTGACGGTCAGCAGGGCAACGGTACGATTCACAGAGATACCTTAGGGAACGTTCATGCATCTGTCGTCCACAGGTGACGTACCACCCCTGTGGGGGTATCCGGGCGGGTCGGACATGCCCCGGGCAGGCGGGGTCGGCGGGGCGTAGCGTGGGACCATGAGCGACGCGCCCGCAGACACCACGCACCCCGAGGGGTGGACGTACGAGACGACCGCCGTGCACAGCAGCATTCCCCGGGGGCTGGGACAGACCATCGGCTTCCCGATCCACGCGGCGGCCGCGTTCCAGTTCGACACGCTGGAGGAAGCGCAACTGGAATTCCAGCAGAACACCGGCCTGAGTTACGCCCGCCTGCAGAACCCGACGGTGCGCGCCCTGGAGGACCGCATCACGACCCTGGAGGGCGGCGCGGCGACGGTGGCGGTGGCGAGCGGGCAGGCGGCGACCCTCACGGCGATCCTCAGCGTGTGCCGCGCGGGGGATCACGTGGTGTCGGCCAGCAGCCTGTTCGGCGGGACGACCGGGATGCTCAGCAACATCCTGCCGCTGATGGGCATCACGGCGACGCTGGTGGACAACACTCCGGACGCCGTGCGGGCCGCGATGCAGGCGAACACGCGGCTGGTGTGGGCCGAGATGATCAGCAATCCCGCCGGCGACATCGCGGACATCCGCGCCTTCGCGGATATCGCCCACGAGCACGGGGCGCTGCTGGCGATCGACAACACCTGCGGCGGCGTCGGCTTCCTGTGCCGCCCGCTGGAGCACGGCGCGGACATCGTCAGCCAGTCCCTGACCAAATGGGCTGGGGGGCACGGCAGCGTCCTGGGCGGCGCCGTCACGGTCGGCACCGGGCACGACCTGACCCGCAACCCCATCTACACGGACGGCGGCGAGCAGAGCATCCTCCGCGTGCGGGGCGACGCGGCCCTCGCGTGGCGGCAGCGCTGGTTCGGCGCGCACCAGCTGGGCATGACCCTCGCCCCGCACAGCGCGTTCCTGATCGCCCAGGGCCTCGAAACGCTCGCGCTGCGACTGGAACGCGAGAGCGCCACCGCCCTCGCCCTGGCCGCGTGGCTGGACGCACACCCGAAGGTCGGGAAGGTCAGCTACCCCGGCCTGAGCAGCCACCCGCACCACCACCTCGCCCAGACGTACCTGCGCGGCGGTCAGGGCGCCGTCCTCACGTTCGAGGTGCCGGACCCCAGCGCGTTCCTGTCCCGCGTGCGCGTCCTGCGCATCGCCCCGAACCTCGGGGACGTCCGCACGCTCGTCGTGCACCCCTGGACCACCACGCACGGCCGCGTGCCCGAACCCGCCCGCCACGCCGCCGGCGTCACGCCCACCACCATCCGCATGAGCGTCGGTGTGGAAGCCCTGCGCGACCTCCAGGCCGACATCGAACAGGCGTTGTAGCGTCGAAAGTTGATGGTTGATGGAAGGGGCTCCCCTCTATCAACCATCAACTTTCAACCTTCCACCAATTACAGCCAGGCTTTCTTGCCGGTGATGTACTCGCGCTGGAAGTCCGCGTCGCTCTTAGTGAAGTAGATGATGCCCTCGACGAGGCCGAGCAGACTGACGAGCATCGGGACCAGGAAGAACACGGCGCCCACGATGATGAACGACCCGATGATGCCCAGGATCCACCCGCCGATGGTCGCGGCGAGCATGATCACGCCGGGCGTGGTGTTGCCCAGGTAGAACTTGTGCACGCCCAGGCTGCCCAGGAAGATCGCCAGGAGGCCCGCGATGAGTTTCTTCTGCGCCACGTCGCTGCTCTGGACGCCCTGCGTGAACTGGTTGATGGCCTGCCGCGCCTGCCGTTCCAGATCATCGAAGTTCCCACTCTGACTGGGCGCGTGGTGCATCGGCGCAGGCCCCTGCGGAATGCTGGGGTTCTTCGCGCCGCCCGTGGCGCGCGCCACCCAGTCGTCGTCCGCCGTGGGGCGGGGCGGGGGCACGACCGTCGGGGCGACCGGGGCGGGCGGCACGTGATGCGCGGGCTGCGGCTGGGGCTGCGGGGTGTGCGCGGCGCTGCTCCCGGCGGCCTGATCCACCCAGGATGGCGCGGCAGGGCTGGGCGGCGTGCTGGAGGTGCCCGCCGCGGCGTCCACCCACGACGGGGCGGGCGTGGGGTGAGCGGGCCGGGCGGGTGGGGTGGCCTGACCCGACCCGGCCACCTCGTCCACCCAGGAGGGCGCCGCGGCGCGCGGGGTGGCGTCCGGGATGCGCAGGTCGTCCGCCCCGGCAGGCTTCGGGGCAGAGTGATGGGCAGCAGTCTGGCTGGGGGCCGGGCTGGCGCTGGACCCTCCGAGGACCTCGTCCACCCAGGACGGCGCGTTGCTGGAGGCGTCGGGTTGCTTGTCGTCCGGGTTGGTCATGCCCCACAGTACGCGATTCATGAAGGAGCCGTTTCATCCGTCAAACGGTGGCGACGTGCCCGGACGCGACGATCACCGGCAGGGGCACCACCAGCGGGCCCGCCTGGAACAGCGGCGCCAGTTCGGCGCGGTGCGCGGCCTCCAGCGCCGCGACCTCCTGCGGCGGCAGGGACGCCAGGGGCTGCCCCTCCAGCCCCGCGCGGATGTCCGCCCAGCGCGCCCTGACGTCCGGTAGGGTGTACGTCAGCGGGTGCAGATGTGCCTGCACGTCGGTCAGTCCTGCCGCGCGCAGCACGTCCGCCAGGGCCTCCGGTGTGGGCAGGCGACCCAGCGGCGGCGCGCCCGGCTTCAGGCCCACCCCCGACAGGCGCGCCCGCCACAGGCCCGGCAGCGGCCCCAGCAGGCCCGTCCCGAACGACGACACCACCACCCGCCCGCCTGGGCGCACCACCCGCGCCCACTCGCGCACTCCGCCCGGCATGTCCGGCAGGAAGAACACGCCCGCCGCGCACACCGCCACGTCGAACGCGCCGTCCGGGAACGGCAGCGCTGCCGCGTCGCTGCGCACGAACTCTGCGCCCGGCACCCGCGCGCGTGCCTGCGCCAGCATGCCCGCCGACACGTCCATCCCCACCACGCGGCCCGCGCGGCCCACGACCTCCGCCGCCACCGCGCCCGTGCCGGTCATGACGTCCAGCACCGCCTCGCCCAGCTGTACGCCCGCCGCGTCCGCCACGAAGCGGGCTGCCTGCGCCAGGAAGCCCACCGCGTCATACCGCTCCGCCACGGCGTCGAACAGCGCCTCGTTCGCGCGCACGCGGTCCCCCGTCACGCGCCCTCCAGCACGGCGCGCACCTGCGCCACCCGCTCCGCGACCGACCCGCGCAGCAGCGTGAACGGCACGCCCCGCGCCTCCAGATCCTGCCGGATGAACGCCTGCTGCACGGCCCGCACCTCCGTGTTCGCCCGCCAGCCGTCCTGCTCGTGCGGCAGGTCCGTGCCGCACACGAAAGCATGCGCGTAGCGCGAGCGGCACTCGTCGGCCAGCGCCCGCAACTCCGGCCGCGCCCCGCCCGTCAGGAGGTGCGACCACATCAGGGTCGTGGCGGCGTCCGTGTCGCTGAACACCCACCGGTGCACGCCCGGCGAGGTGATCGCCTCGTCCTCCAGCGCCCGGTGCCCCCGCGCGATCTCCAGAAAGTGCGCCGCAGACAGCGCGCCGTTCTCGCGCTCGTACACGTCCCGGCCGTACTCGCGCACCCAGGCCGTCCCGAACGCCTCACCCAGCGCGCGGGTCAGGGTGCTCTTGCCGGTGCTCTCCGCACCCAGGATCACCACGCGCCGCACGAACTGCGCGTACACCAGCGGCTCCAGAAACCCCCGCAGACCGTGCACGTCCGCGCGCAGCGCCGACCCGCTGACCGGCACCGCCGCCCGCGCCCGGTCCACACACACGTGCGCCGCGCCCAGCGACGCCGCGAACGCCTCCCCGTAGTCCTCCGACGTGAACACCACGTCGGGCCGCACGCCCCAGCCGTCCAGCACGCCCCGCACGTACGCGTGGTGAACGGCGTCCGGCTCGCCGTTCAGGGGCGGATTCGGCGCGTCCGGCAGCAGGTCCAGCCCCGGAAAGAGCCGCGCCGGGTACAGCGACCGGACCCAGCCCCGCCGCAACGGACCGGGCATATCCGGAAAGTCCGGGCGGGAATACACCCACACGCTCACCCGCTCGCAGCGGGACAGCGCCTCATCCAGCACCCTCATGTGCCCCCGATGCAGCGGCGCGAACTTCCCCACCACCAGCCCATGCCGGAAGCGCCGACCCGCGACGTCAGGCAACCGCGACCTCCCGCGCCTCGTCCCGCCGCCACTCGCGCCAGCCGTACACGCTCATGGCCGCCAGCACGAACTGCAAGGCGAACAGCACCCAGTACCCCGCATGCCAGAAGAACACCGCCTGCACCGCGTTCACCGCGATCCACACCGGCCACGACCACGCCCAGCGGCGCGTCGTCCCGAAATTCGCCACCAGCGACAGCGTCACCGCCGCGAACTGCACCCAGTTCCACGCCGCACCGAAATCCGTCACCGCCACCGTGTACGCGAAGATCAGCAGGCTCGCCACCCACGTCACCCCGTACCACAGCGGCTCGTTGAAACGGATCTCCCCCTGCGCCCGCCGGGCCTCCAGATGCCACAGGTACAACCCGTGAATGCCGAACAGCAGGTACGTGACCTGCAACCCCGCCAGCATCCACTGCCCGCCACTGAGGAACAACAGGAAGTACGGCAGCAGCGACAGGTTCGACCAGTGCCAGTACACCGCCCGCTTCGACCACAGGAAATACAGGCTGACCAGCACGCACACCCCGCCCGACAGGTCCAGCAGCAGCGGCGGCACGTTCAGACCGAACAGATTCACGTGTCCTCCCGGAGCGCGGCGCGCAGCTCCATGAGCAGTTCCCCCAGGCGGTTGCGGCCCGAACCGTCCCCACCATCCGCCCAGTACGAGTCGTTGCGGGTGTGCTCGATCAGCGTGGCGTCCACCGTGTCCAGCAGCCGCTGACGCAACGCCGGATGCTGCGTGAACTTCGCCCGGAGCGCGGCGCGCATCACGTCATCCTTCACGGCCTCCCAGTCTTCACGTAGCGGCAGGTCACGCCGCCGACCGAAACGCGCCGCGAGCATCGGCGTCACCTGCGCCCGCACCTCCTCGGCGTGCGGAGTGCCCACAAATTTCTGCGCCTGAAAGTAATGCTCACTGGTCGGCCAGACCACGCCGTCCAGCTCGAAGGCGTGCCGACTGAAATTGCTGAACTCCCCGAACGGCCGATCCGTCTCGTAGAACAGGATCTCCCCGCTCACGTGTCGATCCTCAGGGTCGCCACGCCCGCCCACGCACCGCCCGGCAGGCGCGCCACGTCGATCAGGAGCAGCGCCACGCGGCCCGCCGTGACCGTCACCAGTCGCCCGTCCGCGCCCGACGCGAACAGCGCCGCCGCCGCGCGGATCGCCTCCGGCTCACCCGGCGCGTAGAGGTCCGCCGCGTTCCCCTCGGCCTCCCGCCTCGACAGGCGCTCCGCGAGCCGGAAGGCGGACGGCACGACCTCCACATCGACCTCCCCGGTCGGCAGCGGCAGCAGCCCCAGCCAGTCCACCCGCGCCAGTTCCTCCGGCGTGAACGCGCGCGGCAGCACGAACGGCACGAACGGTGCGTCCGTGTCACTCGACTCGGTCAGGCCCCCCAGCGCCGAGACCAGCGAGGCCGCGAACGCCAGGCCCTCCTGCACGCCCGCCCCGTCCACCGGCTGCCCCGGCTGCCCTTCCCACCCGAACACCCCGTCCGGCGACAGGCGACCCGCCACGACCACTGGCGACACCGACCCGTCCGCCCGGTACGCCACCAGCCGCTCCAGCTGCACCCGCCCATTCAGATCCCCGCCCGGTTCCGTCATGCGGACACTCTGCCGCCTGCGCCCCTCTCAGTCCAGCGGAAGATGCGTGACGGGATCAATCCGCCCCGTGAAGTCCGACCCGGCGAAGTGTGCCACCACGCGGATCGGTCCCACGATGGCCGCGTTGAAGGCCTCCAGCTCCTCGGCGGGCACCCACAGTTCCTGATGCCGGTCCTGCGCGCCCACCACCTGAATCGCGTAGCGGGTCACTACGTCCGCGCGCACGCCGAACTCGGTCACGAAACCCACGGGCGGCGTGTTCCGGCGCGCATTCCAGTCCCGCGCGATCTCCTCGGCGTACGGGCGGTTCAGCACCGGGTAGAAGATCGGCTGATCCGGCAGGCGGGGCGGCCACGCCCGCCAGCCCGACGCGGCCACCAGCCGCAGCTCATGCAGCCCCGTGGGCCGCCACAGGGTCACCACCTCGCCCACCGGCGGCCACGGCACCGTCCGCTCCGCGTTCTGCGGGAACAGCACGTCCAGCCAGTCCCCGCCCGTCACGCGCCCCCCCACAGACCGCACAGGGTCGCCACGCCGCGCGCCAGGGGCGTCAGCATCCACACCCGCTCCGGGGTGCCCAGACCATCCGGGCGGTCCTCGCGGGTCAGCAGGCCCAGCCCCGCCAGCCCCGCCAGCGCCCCCTCGAACTCCAGCCGCGACCATCCCAGCGGCACGCTGCCGCGCACGGGCAGCGCATCCGCGAACGGTTCGATGGGATCGAGCAGGTCGAACACCTCGCCCAGCGCGTCCATCTCCCGCGCGGACAGGTTCTCCACGATCCGCAGGGCCTGGAAGCGGTCCGGGGTGGGGGAGGGGTGGAGCAGCGCGCAGCGCGCCAGCGCCCGCGCGATCAGCATCAGCTTCCCGTCGGACTCCGCGATCTCCGCCGCGCGGTTCGCCTGCACCACGTTCGCCCGGAACGCCGCCGACCGCACGTACGCCACGTCCAACCGAGCCGCATCCAGTCCCGCCAGGGCGTCCGCCAGCACTGGCGACAGTCGCGCCGACACCGGCACGTCCAGCCCGCCCAGCACCGCCAATCCCACACCTTCCCGCATCCGCCCACTCTACGGCCCCACCGCGGCGGCGCGTGCCACACTGACCCGCATGCCCACCCTGCGCCCCTACCAGCCCGGCGACCGGGCCGCGTGCCTGCACCTCTTCGACGCGAACACCCCCCGCTTCTTCCTGCCGGAAGAACGCCCCGACTTCGAGGGGTGGCTGGACGGCCAGGAAGGCCCCGCCGAGTACCTCGTCATGGAAGACGAGGGCGACATCATCGCCTGCGGCGGCCTGTGGTTCAGCCCGGACCCCACCCGCCCCGCCGGATTCGCGTGGGGCATGGTCCACCCCGCCCGGCAACGGCAGGGCCACGGCCGCACCCTCGCCCAGGCCCGCCTGGACCGCCTGCGCGCCCTGGGCATCCCGCACGCCACGCTGGACACCAGCCAGCACACCGCGCCGTTCTACGCCCGCCTGGGCTTCCGCGAGGTGAAGCGCACCCCCGACGGCTACGGCCCCGGCCTGCACCGCGTCGACATGGTGGCCGACCTGTAAACGAAAAAACCCCCGCTGAACGCGGAGGCTTTTCACCTGGAGCCAGAGGTCGGATTTGAACCGACGACCTACTGATTACGAATCAGTTGCTCTACCCCTGAGCTACACTGGCGGACTACGGGTCGGGGCTTCCGGTGGGAAGCTCAAAAAGTATAGGGAGGGGGGCGGGGGGTGTCAAGGCGCGCGGGCCGGGTGGGGCGGGGGCCTATGCTGCGTGCCATGAGTGACGCGCTGACGGTGTTCGAGACGATTCATGGGCGGGTGCAGCCGCTGGAGTGGCTGGTGCTGGCCCCGCACCCGGATGACGCGGAGATCGGTGCGGGCGGCACCCTGATCCGGCTGGCGCGGGCGGGCCGCGCGGTGGGCATCCTGGAACTGTCGCGCGGGGAGCGGGGCACGCAGGGTTCGCCGGAGGTGCGCGTGGCGGAGTGCGCGCGGGCGGCCGGGATCATGGGGCTGGCGTGGCGCGGGCAGCTGGGCCTGCCGGACGGGGAGTTGCGGGACACGCTGGAGGGCGCGCACGCCCTGGCAGCGGTGCTGCGCGCGGTGCGGCCCCGGGTGCTGGTCGTTCCGCACCACCGGGATCGGCACCCGGATCATTTCGGGTCGTACCACCTGAGCAAGCGCGCGGTGCACCTGGCGCAGCTGGCGAAGGCGGACCTGCCGGGCGACCCGCACCGAGTGGGGCGGGTGCTGCTGTACCAGGGGAACGCGGACATCACCCCGAACGTGCTGATCGACGTGGCGGACGTGCAGGACGTGTGGGCGGCGTCGGTGCTGGCGCACGAGAGTCAGTTCTCCGGCGCGGCCATCTCGGAGACGGTCACGCCGGAGATCGTGGAGCGCCGCCGCGCCCGCATGACGTACTGGGGCACCATGGCCCGCGTCCGCTACGCCGAGGCCTTCGAGGCGGAGGATGCCCTGCTGGTCGACCCGCTGACGCTGTAGGTCGGGCTGCTCAGCGGTTGCTCATGTCCTGCGCCCACTGGCTGAAGGGGCTGGGGGTGCGGGGCTGGCCGCTCAGGAGGTCCTCGATCTCGTCGGCGAGGTCCAGGCCGTACTTGTACGCGCCCTGCCCGGCGACGACGCCGCCGCCGTACTTCTCGCGGTAGTTGGCGGGGGTGCGGTCGCTGGTCATGGCCTCGGCGCTGGCGTTCGTCTGCGGGAGGACGGTGGTGAGGATGGGCGGCGTGCCTTCGCCGGTGGCGTCGAAGGCGCGTTTCAGGTCCTCCGGGAGGCGCTGGAGGCCCTGGCGGTGCTGGGCGCTCTGACTCTGGTACTTGGTGATCAGGACGCCCAGGCAGCGCAGCCGCAGGTCGCGGGCACGGCGGATCTGCGCGATGCGCGTGGCGATCTGCGGGATGCCGTAGGTGCTCAGGCGGTCGGGAATGGTGGGGATCAGGTAGTGGTCGCTGACTTCCAGGCCGTTCTGCGTGACGAAGCCCAGGTTGGGCGGGCAGTCGATCAGGACGTAGTCGTACGAGCTGAAGGCCGGCGCGACGAACTTCTTCACGGCTTCCATGGGGCCGACCGAGTAGTGGGAGCGGCCCGCGATGTCCTGCATGCGGTCCTGCACGTCGATCAACCGGATGGAGCTGGGCAGGAGGTCCACCCGGCCGTACCGCGTGCCTTCGGGCAGCTGGTCGATCATCTCGGGCGGGACGCGGTTGAGGTTGCTGACGCCCCGCAGGATGGCGCGCGTGGCGTCGAAGGTGAAGGTGCCGTCGCCGCGCAGCAGGTCCAGGAACAGGTGCGCGAGGGTCTGCCCGGCCTCGTCCGCCTGCTCCCAGCGCTGCTCGCCGATCAGTGCGAGGGTGGCGTTCGTCTGCGGGTCCAGGTCGAGGACCAGCACGCGTTTCTGCTTCATGAACGCCAGCGTGTCGGCCAGCTGGACGGTCGCGGTGGTCTTCGCGACGCCGCCCTTGAGGTTGATGAAACTCAGGACGTGCGGGGCCATCAGAGTTCGCGGATCTTCGCCAAGACCGCCTCGGGGCGCACGGTGTAGTCCCCGGTCTTCTCCTCGACGTGCTGGTAGCGCACCACGCCCTTCCGGTCAATCAGGAACACGGCGCGGCCGCTGATGCCGCGGTCGTCGATGGCGACGCCGTACTGGCGGGCCACGTCGAGTTTCATGTCGGCCAGCAGCGGCACCTCGATGCCGTACTCGGCTGCCCAGGCCTTGTGCGCGTGCACGCTGTCGCGGTTCACGCCCAGCACGACGGCGCCCGCGTCCGCGAAGTCGTCCTGACGGCCGCTGTACTCGGGCAGTTGCATGGAGCACACCGGGCTGAAGTCCAGCGGGTAGAACACCAGCACGACGTGCTGCTGGTCGCGGTAGCTGCTCAGGGTGATCTGCTCGCCGGTGGAGGCAGGCAGGGTGAAATCGGGCGCGGGCTGTCCGACGAGGCTCATGCCCGGCAGTGTACCGGGCGCGCCCCGGCACGCGCGGCGCAGCCCGACACGGTTTCTCATGTTGAACCGAGTCCCGTGATGCGCCTGCCGGGCCAGGGACGGGCGTAGCCTGACCGGGTACCGTCCCCGCCGTCTGCCCCGCGCAGCTTCCCACGCGGGAGGTCGGCGCGCCATCCGAGGAGGAAAACCCATGGCCGATGTGATGCCCCCCAACATGCTCAACGAGCGCCCCCGCACCCCCGCCGGGCTGCTCAGCAACCGCGAGAAAGACCGCCTGATCGAACGCGGCTTCCTGGGCCTGTACCGCTGGTACACCGCCCGTAGCCAGGAGACCCGCAACTGGAACCCGGACCGCAGCTTCGACTGGCGCAGCCTGAACAAGAACCTGCCGCCCGAGGTCATCACGGTCCTCGAAGGTTTCTTCGCCGTCGAGCAGTACGCGCCGGACTTCACGAGCAACCTCGTGCACCTCGTGCGTCGCAGCCACGGCCGCTCCCACTTCCAGCTCCGCTGGGGCAGCGAGGAGGAGAAACACGCCGACGCCTGGGAGAACGCCGTGCTGTTCAGCGGCCAGCGCAGCCCGCAGTGGGTCGAGGAATACAAGGACCGCCTGAAATCCCAGACGTGGGAACTGCCGTTCCCGGACGCGATCCACAACCTCGTGTACACCGTGTTCCAGGAGCGCGCCACGCAGCTGAACTACCTGAACATGATGAAGATCGCGCAGGGCAAGAGCGACAAACCGCACCTGAAGGGTGTGTCCGACCCGGTGCTGGCGAAGGTCGCGCAGACCATCGCGGTGGACGAGGCGGCGCACTACAACTTCTTCCTGGAAGGCGTGCGCATGTACCTGTACTACTACCCCGAGCAGACCCTGAGCGCGATCAGGAACGTGATCACGCAGTTCAGCATGCCCGCCGCGCAGCTCGTCCCGAACTGGGAGCACTTCTTCGAGACGGTGTACCGCGCCGGAATCTACGGCCCGCGCGACTTCCAGCGTGACGTGATGCAGGTCGCCTTCCGGAACCTCGGCATCGAGAGCCGCAAGGCGCTCGAAGAAGGCATCCGCCGGACGCGCGAGGTGCCGGACTTCGACGGTGGGAACTTCAAGACGACCGCCATCTGGGACACCTTCGACTACGGCGCCGTCGAGGGCGACGTGCGCCGCCTGCACGTCAAGATCCAGGAGTACGAGAAGGAGATCGGCTTCGACGCGATCGACCCGACCGAGTTCATCGAGAACCCCGAGGTGCCCCGCGAAGGCCCCAGCGCCGCCGACGACTGAACCGAACGAGTGGCAACGGTCGCCCGCCCCCTGATCCGGGGCGGGTTTTTCGTCCCGCGCGCCGCGGCGGCGTGGCATGCTGGACGTCACTCCCCCCGCAAGACATCTCACCCCGCAAGGAGACCGGCATGACCACCCCCACCTTCAACCCTGCCCTGGCCGCCCTGGGGTTCAGTCCCGGCGACCGGGTCGTGATCTTCCACGCCGACGACCTGGGCATGTGCGAGGCGACCGTCAGCGGCTGCGCCGACCTGTTCCGCGCCGGGACGCTGGGCAGCGCGTCCGTGATGATGCCCTGCGCGTGGGCGCCGGCCGCCGCGACGCTGGCCCGCGACCTGCCCGGCGCGGACCTGGGCGTGCATCTGACCCTGAACAGCGAGTGGCGCGCCTACCGCTGGGCGCCCGTCAGCACCCGCGACCCCGCCAGCGGCCTGACCGACGAGCAGGGTTTCATGCACGCCAGCGTCGAGGCGGTCCGCACGAACGCCGACCCGGCCGCCGCCCGCGCGGAACTGGACGCGCAGGTGAGCCGCGCCCTGGATTGGGGGATCGAGGTGTCGCACGTGGACGCGCACATGGGCGCCGTCGCGCACCCCAAGTTCCTGGAGGCCTGCCTGGACGCCGCCCTGCCGCGCGGCATCGTGCCCATGCTGCCCCGCCTCGACGAGGACGGCTGGCACTCGCACGGCCTGAGCCGCGCCGAGGCCGCGCCGATGGCCGCCGTGACGCGCGCGCTGGAGGCGCGGGGCGTGCCGCTCGTGGATCACCTCGTCATGCTGCCCCTGCACGTCGGCGGGGACCACCTGCCCCTGATCGAGGAGCTGTTGGCGTCCCTCCCGGCGGGCCTGACGCACTTCATCCTGCACCCCGCGCGCGACACGCCGGAACTGCGCGCCATCTGCGGCGACTGGGCGGGCCGCGTCGCGAACCACGCGGCGTTCCTCTCACCGGATTTCGCGGGCATGCTCGCGCGCAGCGGCGTGAAGACTACCACGTACCGCGCGCTGCAACGACCCCTGCAGGGCCGCCGGGAGACCGCATGACCACCACCAACACCCAGGCCGTCGCGCCCACCGCCGACCTGACCCCCGACACCACCGCCACGCAGCGCTGGCGGTACGCCGGCATGAACTTCGGGCTGACCATCCCCGCGCAGACCACCAGCTTCCTGCTGCTGTACTACGTGGACCACCTGAAACTGAACCCGACCTGGGCCGCGACCGCCATGACGATCTTCGCGCTGTACAACGCCGCGAACAACCCCCTGATCGGCTTCCTGAGCGACCGCACCCGTACCCGCTGGGGCCGCCGCATTCCGTACGTGCGCTTCGGGGCGCTGCCCGCCCTGATCCTGTTCGGGCTGCTGTTCAGCGCGCCCTTCAACGGCACCGATCAGCCGGTGGCGCTCATGACGTACTTCGTGGTCATGTTCGTGCTGTGGGAGGGCGCGTCCACCGCCGTCGGCACCGGCTACCTGGCGCTGCTGCCCGAGATGTTCCGCACGTTCCAGGAACGAACCGCCGTCGCGTGGCGCATGAACGCCGTGCAGATCGTCGCGCTGCTCGTCGGGCTGGCCCTGCCGCCCCTGCTGGCCGGGATGCTCGGCTGGACGGTCATGGCCTGGGTGTTCGCCGCGGTGTCCGCCGTCGCCATCTACGCGGGCGTGGGCAGCCTGTTCGAACGTCCGAACAGCCGGGAACGCGAACTGGGGTTCTTCACGGCCCTGCGCGCCACGTTCACGCACCGCGCGTTCCTGATTCTCGTCACGGCGCTGACCATGCGCTTCTTCGCGACCGGCACCCTGGCCGCCGGGATGGGCTTCTACGTCCGCTACAGCCTGGGGATCGAGGGCGGCGCGGCCACGACCCTCCTGCTCGCCGGGGCGTTCGTGACCGCCGGACTGGCCCTGTACCCCTGGCGGACCTTCATCGCGCCGCGCCTCGGCCCGCGCGGCACGCTGATGCTGGCCTTCGGCCTGACCGCCGTCTCGCTCATTCCGCTGGCCCTCGTGAAGTCCCTGGCGGGCGCGGCCATGACCACCGTGCTGTTCGGCGCGGCCCTCGCGGGCCTGATCCTGATGGGCGACGTCGTCATGGCCGACGTGATCGACGACGACGAACTCCGCAGCGGCCAGCGCCGCGCCGGGATGTACTTCGGCATGGCGGGCTTCATCACGACCCTCAGCAGCGCCCTGACCGCGCAGGTGTTCGGCGCTGTCACCCGCGCCAGCGGCTACGACCCCAAACTGAGCGTGCAGCCCGACGCGGTCGCGGACGGCTTCCGCTTCTTCATGACCGTGCCGCCCATCACGGGCGCGCTGCTGGCCATGGCGATCCTCAGCTTCTACCCCCTGCACGGCGCGCGCCTGAACGCCGTGCGCGACGCCCTGGCACGGAAACGGGCGGTGAGCGCTGAGCGGTGAGGCGAGCCTGAGCTGAAGCATTCTGCCCAGAGCCCACAGCTCAGAGTCCCGCCCCCCACTGCGCGACCACGAAGCGTTCCCGGCCCGTCAGATCCGCCGCCGTGTCGGCCGTCCAGCCCTGGGCGCGCAGCTCGGCGGCGAAGGCCGGGGCGTTGCGCGGGTCGAGTTCCAGCAGCAGCCGCCCGCCCGGTACGAGGACACCGGTCGCCTGCGCCGCCAGCCGCCGCGCGAGATCTAGCCCGTCCGGGCCACCGTATAGCGCCAGTTCCGGGTCGTGGGTGACCTCCGGCTGCACGTCCTCGCGGTCCGCATCGGGAAGGTACGGGGGGTTGCTGACGATCAGGTCCAGCGGCCCGGTCACGCCCGTGAGCAGGTCCGCCTGCACCCACGTGACCTCCAGGCCGTTCAGCGCGGCGTTCTCGCGGGCCAGCGTCAGGGCCTCCGGGCTGAGGTCGGTCGCGGTGACCTGCGCGCCGCTGCGGGCGGCCTTCACGCCCAGCGCCAGCGCGCCCGTCCCGGTGCCCACGTCCAGCACGCGCGGGGCCGCCAGGGTCGAGAGGGCCTCCAGGGTCAGGTGCAGCAGCCACTCGGTCTCCGGGCGGGGCACCAGCGCGCGGGCGTCGCAGCGCAGCCGCACGCCGCCCCACGCCAACTCGCCCAGCAGGTACTGGAGGGGCACCCGCGCCGCCCGCCGCGCGATCAGCGCCTCGAAGCGCGCCTCATCCGCCGGGGCGACCTCTGACGCGGCGCGGGTCAGGAGGGACACGGGCGACAGCCCCAGCGCGTGCAGCATGAGCGCGCGGGCGTCCACCTCCGGGGAGGGGACGCCCGCCGCGCTCAGCCGCGCCGCGCCCCGCCGCAGCAGGTCACGCAGCGTCATGCTTCACCCGTGCCGGGGTTTGATGATCAGGCGGCGGGCGGCGCCCTCGCCGATGGATTCGCTCATAACGTCCGGGTGTTCCTTCAGCGCGATGTGGATCACGCGGCGTTCGGCAGGCGGCATGGGCTGCAGCTCGTGCGGTTCGCCGCTCTTGGCGACCTGCACCGCGAGCCGCTCGGCGAGTTTCGTCAGGGTGTCGGCCTGCCGCTTGCGGAAGCCGCCCACGTCCACGCGGACGCGCAGGTGCCCGCGGCCCTCCTGCTTGGCGAGAACCGTGTACGCCAGCACCTCGATGGCGCCCAGCGTGCGCCCGTCCCGCCCGGCGAGGCGCGCGGCGTGCTCACCGGTGATCTCGGCTTCCAGGGCGTCCTCCGCCTCGCGGACCGTCACGGACAGGCCCGGGTCGATGCGGGTCACGAGGCCCTGCAGGAAGCGTTCCAGCGCCGCGCGAGGGTCTTCCGGCGCGGCTTCCAGCGTGGGGGCGCTGGGGGTCGCGTCGGGAGCGGGCGGCGGCAGCTCGCTCTCGTCCGCGTCGCTGATGCCCAGCCCCGCGAGGTAGTCGTCCAGGTTCGTGCGGTTATCCATGCCCCGCAGTCTAGCGCGCGATTCTCACAGACCTCCCACCCGGTTACCCCCCCAGTTCCCCCGACGCCGCCCGCCGCGCGAACTCCCGCGCGCTGCGTTCCAGCATCTCGTACATCTGCGTGAAGCCGTCCGCACCGCCGTAGTACGGGTCCGGCACGTCCGCACCCGGCGCGAGCGGATCGAACGCCCGCATCAGCGTCAGGCGCGCCTCCGCATTCGGCGGACTCATGCGGCGCGCGTCATGCAGGTTCGAGGCGTCCATCGCCAGGATCACGTCCTGCTCGTAATAGTCCGCTGCGTCCAGCTGCCGCGCCCTTCCACCCAGGTTCAGGCCGTGCTGGGCCGCGACCTCCCGGCTGCGCGGGTCCGCCGGTTCACCCACATGCCACGCGCCCGTCCCCGCGCTGTCCACCACGGCCCGGACGCCCGCCGCGTCCAGTTCGCGGCGCAGCAGCGCCTCGGCCAGCGGACTGCGGCAGATGTTCCCCAGGCACAGCGCCAGCACCCGCAGCGGCTTCGAGTCAGTCATGCCCACGATTCTGCCGGGCCGCGCTCCCGTACGCCACCCAGCGCACCAGCGACTCCACCGGCCCCCGCCCGAAACGGGACAGCCACCACGCGCTCAGCGGCAACTGCGCCAGCCCCACCAGCAGCGACACCCCCAGACCCGCCGCCGCGCCCCAGCCGCCGCCCGTGCCCGGCCAGTTCCCCAGCCCCAGACCGTACGGGTAGAAGATCAGCGTCATGACCACGCTCTGCATGAGGTAGTTCGTCAGGGCCATCCGCCCGCTCGCCGCGAACAGCCGCCACGCGCCCAGCCGACCCGCCGCGGCCAGCAGGCCCAGCACGCCCACGTACCCCAACGCGCCCGCCAGCCCGCCCCCCATCCGCACCGGGAACGCCAGCGCACCCGCCGCGTAATCGGAACGGGTGTTCAGGTACGCCAGCAGCGCGCCCAGCGGCAGGCCCATACCCAGCCCGCCCACCGCCAGCCGCCGCAGCAGCGGTCGGTGCTCATCCGGGCGGGTCAGCAGCCCGGACTTCCTGGCAGCGGCGCCGAGGCAGAACAGCGCGACCAGCCACGGCCCGTTGAAGAGATTCCCCTCCCACAGCAGCGGCCAGAACTCCGCGGCGCGGGTCTGGACGTTCGCGGCGTACGTGGACAGCACATCCGGCAGGAACACGAAACGCACCTGATCCCCGGTGGTCACCACCGCCCCCAGCAGCCCCAGCCCCAGCCACCACGCGCCCAGCGCGCCCGACATGACTAGCAGCGCCCGCACCGACAGGTGCGCCACCAGCAGCAGCGCCAGCGCCAGCGTCGCGTAATTGCTGATGATGTCCCCGTGCCACACCAGCGCGTAATGCAGCGCCCCCACCGCCAGCAGCGCCGCGTGCCGCCGCAGGAACACCCCGGCGCCCCGCCGCGCCAGGATGCCCGCCGCGCCCCACCCGAACAGCATCGCGAAGATCGAGATGAACCGCCCGTTCGCCAGCACGTCCGTCACGACCTGCGCGGCGCGGTCCACGCCCACCTGCTGCCACTCCAGGAACCCCGCGAAATCCTGCATGTTCACGATCAGGATGCCCAGCAGCGCCACGCCGCGCAGCACGTCCGGCAGCAGCGCCCGGTCCCGCACCGGCCCGGTCTCGCGCGCTGGCTCCGGCGTGGACGGGGCCAGATCGGGCGGCAGGACAGGGGCAGGCTCGGGCGCGGTCATTCCCGGCAGGTTAGAGCATCTGCCAGAAAGATGTGTTCTTTATGGCCGAGCGGAGCGAGTGAATTTCACCGAGTAGGACGAAGAATGGAGGCATCAGAAGTCTGTTGTTCTGATGCCGTAATTCGGAGAACTGCTCTCACGCGGACCGGGGGCCACCACCAGCGGTCCGCGCGGCCCGAGCGTCAGGCCCGGCAGCGGCGTCGCGTCGCCCCGCACTGCCCGCAGGGGCGGCAGCGCCGCCAGCGTGTCGTGGATGAGCAGCTGCGCGAGGTGCATCCCCAGGCACAGCCGCTCCCCACCCCCGAACGGCAGGTACGCCCACGCCGGGGGTTTGCCCGCCCAGCGGCCCGGATCGAACTCGGCGGGCCGGTCCCACACCGCCGGGTCACGCCCGGACAGGTACGGGGAGTACAGCGCCAGCGCCCCACGCGGCAGCCGCACGCCCCCCCAGTCGAGGTCGCGGCTCAGGCGGCGGCTCCCCATCCAGCCCGGCGGGAACAGGCGCAGCACCTCCCTCAGCACCGCCGCGTGGTGCTCGGGGGCGTGCCACTGCGGGTGCCGCGCCAGGAACCAGATCGCGTACGCCAGCGCGTGCGTGGTCGTGTCGTGCGCGGCGGCCAGCGACACCCGCACCTCCTCCAGCCCGCCCGGCAGTGGGGCCAGCACCGCCAGCAGGTCGTCGTGCCCGCCCTCTCGCAGCCGGGCGTGCGCGAGGCGGCGCACCTCCGCGTCCACCCGCGCGAACAGCAGCGGACGCGGAATCGCGGGCACCGGGAACGGGCGGCGCAGCGGCGCCAGGAACGCGTGCAGCAGCCCCTCATCGAACGCCCCGCTGAAGTACGCCGCGTTTAGCAGCCGCAGCACCGCGCCGTCCGCCCACGCCAGCGCATCGAACGCCCCCACCGGCACACCCGGCAGCGCCGCCCGCGTCCGCGCCTGAAGCGCCAGCAGGTGCGCCCGCCCGAACCCCGGATTCATCAGCGAACGCCGCCCCGCGTGCCCCGGCGCGTCCGACAGGATCACCCCGCCCGACAGGTACGGCACGATCCGCGACAGGCTCCCCGCACTGCGGAACGTCCCCAGGTCCGTCAGCACCGCCCGGTTCCACGTCGCCCCCACCCCCACCACCGCCGGGAGGCCCAGCCGCAACCGGAACACGTCCCCACCCGCCGCGCGCGCCCGCGCCGCGCCCTCCTCGATCAGCGGCAACGGCGCCAGCGCCCAGTCCTGCAGGTGCCCGTTCCCCGGACGGGTCGGCGGTTCAGGCAGCGTGCTCAGAGTCCGAATGGCCACACCTCCGTCCCTTGCGGCACCTGTCGCCCGTCGAGGTCGTCGAACTTCAGGCCCAGCAGCTGCCCGGCGCCGTTCCAGCCGCTCAGGACGCTGAGGGGCACGCCGCCGCCGGGGTGGACGGTGCCGCCCACCTGCACCAGATTCCGCGCGTGTGGCAGGTGCCAGCCGGGGCGGAGGCTGCCGGTCAGGCCGTGCGGGGCGCGGCCGTACAGCGCGCCGCCCTTCGCGGTGCGGGCGTACTCCGCCGGGGACAGGGCCCGCCAGTCCGCGACGGGCAGCGGGCCGCCCGGCGTGTCCCGCAGCCGCTCCTGCAACCGTGCCAGCAGCCACGCGCCGTACTCCTGCGGGCGGTCGGTGACGCCGGGGTCGGGCGGGGCGTTCACGAGCAGGAACGCCCGCGTGCCGTCCAGGTGCAGGTACAGCGTCGGGTCGCGCGGGAGGCCCCCGGCGCGGATGTCCCGCCACTCGCGGGCGTACTCGGCGGGCCAGAAGATGTGGTGTGCCTGCCCCCGGTCCTCCGAAAGCTGGAGTTGCAGCGCGAAGCCGCTCACGCCGCGCGGGGTGGGTTTCTCCGCGCTGCCCAGCCAGGAGAGCGTCAGGGCGCGGTCGGCGGCGCTGACCCAGGCGTCCGCGGCGAACGCCCCCTGGCTGGTGTGCGCGCCGAGGATCAGGCCCCCGTGCGCGCTGAGGCTGGTGATGCGCGTCCCGAACTCGAAACGCACGCCCAGCGCCGCCGCCTGCGCGTGCAGCGCGCGGGCCAGATCGAGCAGACCGCCGCGCAGGTGCCACACGCCGTACCCGAGTTCCACCCACGCGATGTTGTGCAGCACGGCAGGCGCGCGGTACGGGTCCGCGCCCAGGTACGTCGCGAAGCGCAGCCAGAACGGCGTCATGAACGGCCCCGAGCGCACGTGGCGGTGCAGGGAAGAGAGCGGCGCGGCCCGCCGCCCGCGCGTCAGTGCGTAGCGCGCCAGTCGCAGCGGGCCAGGCGGCGGCGCGAACAGGAACGTGTCCTGCGCGTCCAGGTACATCCGCCGCGACGACGCGAGCAGCGCCGCATAGCGCCGCCCCTCGGCGCGGGACAGCTGCGACAGGGTCGGCTCCAGGCTGCCCGCCACGTGCAGCGCCTCGGGCGCGAACAGCCGCCCGCCCGGCGCGTGGTACGTCGTCGTGGGCCGCGCCGCGCTCAGCTCCGGCGCGGGCAGGTCCAGGCGGGCGTGCAGCGCCCGGAACACCTGCGGCATCGTCACCACCGTCGGCCCGCTGGAGAACTCCGTCAGGCCCAGCGCGGCCTTCCCGCCGGGGCCGTCCAGCGCGTCCAGCACCGTCACGCGCGCGCCCGCCCGCGCCAGCCGCAGCGCCGCCGCGAGCCCCGCGAAGCCCGCGCCGATCACCGCGACGTGCTGAGGCGTGCGCCTCACGGCCGCGCCCCCTGCGGGCTGATGGTTGAACGGGTCACGAGGCAGAGCATAGAGCACCCCCCACGCCCCGCAGGGTCGGAAGCGACACGCTCCGGCACGCTCAGCGGGGCGTGCTGACCGAGTACGCCAGCAGGCTCTCGCGGCTGAGGACCCGCCCGGCCCGCTCCACACGCAACTCGCCGCCTGCGTGCCCCGCTGAGCCGACGACCAGCACGTACCCGTACCCACCCCGGTTCCAGCGGTACTCGGCCCGGCCGTCCCGCGTGGTGCGCGTCCCGCCGGTGATCGTCACGCCCGGCGTGCCGTCGCGGTTGCGGCTGGCGTAAGTGACCCGCCCACCGGCCTCCCACACCGTCACGCTGTGTCTCGCGGTGGCGGCCAGCACCGCCGCCTGCGGCACGAACCGGCACGCGAACGACCCGGCGGGCACCCGGAACTCGTTCACGTGCGTCAGGCGGTAGGCGGGATCCTGCACGTTCTCCACGTTGCTGCTGTGCACGAAGAACCCCGGATCGGGTGCGCTGCGGCCCGCGAAGGTCAGCGGCGTGTACACCTGCCCCGCGCCCGGATCGTCCGCGCCGACCGTCACGGGCACCTGCGAGCGCACGCTACCCACCCACTGCGTCAGCGTGCCCGCCCCGGCCCCCGTGCCGGACAGCGCCAGCACCCGCCCCGGCGTATCGCACCAGAAGCGCACCGGCTTCCAGACACCCGCGCCCACCTGCGCGAACGACGCCTCGCTGAAGCCCGCCGCGGACGCCAGGGGAACAGAGGACAGGACGATGGCGGCGGCCAGACGGACACGCGTGCGGGACATGCCCCGAGCCTCCGCCCGGCCCCTGAGCGGCCCATGAAGCTCAGCCTGCCGGGCGTTCAGGAAAGGGGTCTCCTGCCGGTGCGGCGTCACTGTCTGTACTGGCGGCCCTTCCAGCTGACACGGCGGCGCAGGGCGCGCGCCAGGACCGGCAGGGCCAGCAGCGGCGTGACCGGCCCCAGCAGCCCCTCGGCCAGATCGGCGGGCGTGCGGCGGCCCGCGATGAGGTTCACCGCCAGGCGTTCGAGCAGGCTCGCGGCGCGCAGCGCGTTCCGGTTCGGCAGGGGCAGCAGCCACGGCAGCGTGTGCCCCGCGACGTGCAGCGCGACGCTGGCGAGCATGAACGCCCGCGAGTTCAGGTGGATCGGCAGGGCGTTCTTCCCGAAGCCCGCCACGGACTCCGGGTACGAGCGGTACATCCGCACGCCGATGCACCCCCGGCCCAGGACGGTGGACACCCGCAGGCCCAATTGACCCAGCTTGCGGGCCATGACGGTGTCCTCCAGCATCTGATCCCTCACGGCGGCGTACCCGCCCACGCAGGTCAGCGCGGCGCGGCGGTACGCCATGACCTGCCCGTTCGCGATGGTCGCCAGCGGGTGCGGCGGGGTCATGCGCAGCAGCGGGAACGGGAAGTACGACAGCACGGCCGCGTCCACCAGCGGCGTGAGCAGCCGCTCGCCGGGCGTGACGTTCGACTGGCGCGGCTGCACGCTCAGCAGGTCCGCGCCCGACGCGTGCAGTTCGCGCAGCAGGCCGCCCAGCGCACCCGAATGCCACGTGACGTCCGCGTCCGTGAAGATCAGGACGTCGCCGCTCGCGGCCCGCAGGAGCTGCTGGCACGCCCAGGGCTTGCCGTGCCAGCCGTCCGGCCGCGCCGCGCCGGGAATGACGCGCGCGCCCAGGTGGCGGGCCACGTCGCCCGTCCCGTCGTCGCTGCGGTCGTCCAGCACGAGGACCTCGTGTGCGCCCTGCGCGAGCACGCCGGGCAGCGTGACGGGGAGGTTCGCCGCCTCGTTCCGCGCGGGAATCAGGATGGACACGCGCGGCCCCCCCGGCGGCACGGGAGCCGGGCGCAGGCGCGGGAAGGTCACGGCGTTCACCGCCAGCGTCAGCGCCTTGCCGAGCAGCCACACGGCGGTGACGGTGCGGTACGCCCGCGCCCAGCCCGGCTCGGGGGTCCTGCGCCGCTTCACGCGCGGTCTCCGGTCAGCCACGTCAGCAGCCGCGAGGGCCAGTCCACCCGGTCCGAGCGGCTCGCGCGGCCCGGCACCAGCCGCAGGTACCCGGCCAGCGGCGCCTCCGGGTCACTGCCCAGCAGGTCGGCGTCCAGTTCGGCCAGCAGCGCCGTCAGGGCACCCGGCAGTTCCGCGGCGGCGACCGGCGGCCCGACGCGCACGAACGCCTCCGGGAACTGCGCGCCGCGCAGCACCACCCGCAGCGCCGCCGGCACCAGCGGCGCCCCGGCATGCCGCGCGATCCAAGCCGCGCCCGGCTGCACGCCCCGCATCGGCCCCGCCGGGTGCAGTTCCCCCTCCGGGAAGACGATCAGCCAGCCCGTGCGGGCGCGGCGCACTCCGGCCCGCACCTCGTCCGCGCGCAGCGCCCCCACCCGCCGCAGGAACGGAAAGCGGGCCAGCTGCCGCCCCGTCATCAGGACGCTGAACGGCTGCCCGCACGCCAGGGCCACCTCGCGCAGCACGTACCCGTCCCACCAGCTGTGATGATTCGGGGCCAGCACCGCCCCGCCGCCCGGCAGCGGGCCGCGCACCCACACGCCGCCCAGAGAGCCGCGCACGCTGCGGCGAATGCTCAGGGACAGCAGCCCGGTCGCCCAGGCGTGCCGCGCCGTGCTGTCAGGGGCGGTCAAAGCGCGTCACCCGCCGCGCCAGCCACAGGCCCGCCAGCATCGCCGCCAGCGTCACCCCGGCCTCTGCGAACCGGCCCACCAGCACCAGCCCGCCCGGCAGGAAGAACGCCTCGATGGGGTACACCACGCGGAAATCAGCGCCCCGCGCCGCGCCGCCCGGCAGCAGACTCAGGCTCGGCCCCCGGTGCAGCGGATAGTCCCGCGCCTGCCACGGCAGCGCCCACGCCCACTCCTCGCGCCGCAGCCCGAACAGGCGCGGGGCGAGGCCCGTGAACACCCACGAGATCAGCCACCCCACCCCCCACCAGCCCAGGAAGTTCTGCGCTGGCGCGCCCGCCCACAGCGGCAGCGGATCACTCCAGAGCCAGTAGCGCTGCGCGGTCATCAACGGCTCCAGCCCCACGTCCCACAGCAGCATCAGCAATCCCGCCAGCCAGGGCCGCCCGCCCGACAGGCTCGTGGCGGTCAGCGTCAGCGCGAACCAGCCCAGCGGCACGATCAGCGGCACGCCCAGCAGCAGCGGCCCCGGCGCGGTCGCGTACGAGTACAGCCCGAACGGAATCCCGGTGCGGCTCCCCAGGACCTCCACCCCCAGGCCCAGCACGAACGCCACCAGCGCCATCAGGCCCGCCTTCCAGGCGTTCTCGCGCTCCCACACGAACAGCAGCGCCGCCACGAACAGCGCCCCCGTGCTCGCCAGCCCCAGCACGGGAAACAGGGACGGCCACAGCGGCACCGGGATCTTCAGCGCCACGTACAGCGCGACGAACCACATCCACGGGCGCGTCACCGCCAGCAGCCCCGCGAAGCGCGCCGCCAGCACCCCCGCGAAGTCCCGGCCCAGCGCGTCCCCGGCCAGTGCCAGCACGCCCGACAGCGGCAGCCCCAGCGCGATCAGCGCCCAGCCCACCGGCAGCTCCGCCAGCACCAGCAGAGCCCCCAGGAACGCCACGCCCAGCGCCGCGAAGCCCAGCCCGGCCCGCCACACGGTGGGGGAGAGGGACACCCTCACGCCCGCACCGCCGTCAGCGCCGCGAAGTAGGCGCGACTGGCGTCCGACACGTCCACCGGCAGGGCCGAGAGAGGCCACCAGCGCGCCTCGGTGGCGTCGTACGAGGCGCGCACCTCGCCCCCCGCGAACTCGGCGACGAACACGTGCGTTTCCCAGTCCACGACATTCCCATCCTGGTACGTGTACCGGTGCGGGAACACGCCCAGCGCGCGGACCGGACCGACACTCAGGCCGGTTTCCTCGCGCAGTTCGCGCCGCGCGGTCTGTTCCGGCGTCTCGCCGGCGTCCGCGCCGCCGCCCGGCACGTCCCACCGCCCGCTGTCGCTCCGGCAGATGAGCAGGACGTCCCCGCCGTTCACGACGGCAATGCCCGCCCCCATGCGGCGCCGGGGCGCCGGTGACCGCCACGCCCGGAGTGTCCTCAGCAGCCAGCCCTCACGGCTCATGCCTACTTCCACCGCCGACGCGTCAGGTCTCTCACGAGCACCTGCGCGGCGTTGCGGCCGGACGCGCCCATGATGCCGCCGCCGGGGTGGGTGCTCGCACCCGTCAGATACAGGCCCTGCACGCCGGGCCAGCGGTACTGGCTGGCTTTCATCCAGGGGCGGAAGGAGAACATCTGGTCGAAGCTCATCTCGAGGTGCATGACGTTCCCGCGGTGCAGGCCGAGGTTCGTTTCCAGCCACTGCGGCGTCTGGACGAGTTCCCCGAAGATGGTGTCGCGGGTGCCGGGCGCGTAGTGCTCGAAGGCGTTCAGGATGTTCTCGCGGGCCTCGGCAGTGCGGGTTTCCCAGCTGCCGCTGCCCAGTTCGTAGGGGTAGTACTGCGCCCACAGCCACAGCACGTCCCCGCCGGGAGGGGCCAGGGAGTCGTCCACGGCGCTGAAGCTCATGGCGATCAGGGGCGGGTCGCTGGTGGGTTCGCCCGCGAGGTACTCGCCGTAGCCTTTCATCAGCTGCTGCTCGTTCCTGATCAGCAGGCCCAGGCCGACGCGACTGTCGGGTTCGGTGTGGTTGCGGTACCTGACCTTCTCGCTCAGGGCGAGGCGGAGGATCATCCCGAAGCCGTTCCCGACCCGCACCTGCCGCGCGGCGGGCGGCACGTACTCGTCGGGCAGCGCGCCTGCCGTGGTGAGGACGTGCGCGCCAGACACGACGGCCCGCGCGGTGTACGTCTCACCGTTCTCCAGCCGGACGCCCTGCGCCTTCCCGCCTTTGACGAGAATGTCCTTCACGGGCGCGTTCACGAACACCTGCCCACCGTCGGATTCGATAGCGCGCTTCAGGGCTTTCGTCAGGCCGCCGCTGCCGCCCTTGGGACGCGCCACGCCGCCCTCGTGGTACAGCGGGTGCCACAGCAGGAACGGCGCACTCAGCGGGTCACTGGGGGGCGGCCCGCTCTGCGCCGCCATCCACACCAGCGGGGCGCGCACCCGCTCCTCGGTGAAGTACTCCCGCGCCACGTCCCCGTACGGACGCAGAATCCGGGGCAGCTGCTCCATCCAGTCCTTGCCCTTCCCGCTGCTGACGACCATCTTGCCCATGTCCAGCGGTCCCGGCGCGGAATTGAACAGGTCCGCCACGCTGCGCGCGAACGGCGTCCAGTCATCCAGGAATTTCGTGTACGCCTCGCCCTGACCGGGAAACAGTGCCTCCAGTTCCCGCGCGGTGCGGTTCGCGTCGCGGTGGATGAACCAGGGCGTCTCGCCGTCCGACGCGTGGAACATCGGGTCCACGTCCAGATAGTGCAGGCCGTGCCGCGTGAGTTCCAGTTCGCGCACCACGGGCGTCATGCGGATCAGGATGTGCGCGCTCCCGCCGTAATCGAAACGGTACCCCGGTACGAGTTCCTCGGTACTCACGGCCCCGCCGACGATGTGCCGCCGTTCGAACACGCCCACCTTCAGGCCCGCCTTCGCGGCGTACGCGGCGGTCACCAGCGCGTTGTGGCCCGCGCCCATCACGATCACGTCGAAATCCGGCATCCCGCGCAGTCTCGCACGCCACCCGCGCCCCGGAGCGTCACCCCGCACGCAGAAGCGGCCCGCCCCCACCGGGAACGGACCGCGCCGCAGAGACGGTCAGGGCAGCTGCACCATGTGGCCGTTCTTGAAGGTCACGGTGACCTGCGGCTCTTCAGAGGCAGCGTCCGTGACGGTGCAGCTCTCGATCTGCTCGCCTCCCATGACGTCCTCCAGCGGGCAGGGGCCGTCGCGCAGCGTGCCGTCCACCTGCGCCACCATCACCTGCACGTAGGCGGACTTCGCGGCAGCCTGCTCCGCCGCGCCGTTCGCCCGCTCACGCGCCCCCAGCAGATTCGGCAGGATGACGGCGGCCACGATGCCGAACACCGCGATGGAATTCAGGACCGCGTGACCGGCAATCAGGCCGATCTTCACGCCGTTCTCCAGATCCGGACGGAAGTTCTGTGCCTCCCGCCGGGCGTACGCCTGCCCGAACTGCACGAGTTGCGCTGCCCAGCCCAGCACCGGCAGGAGGGTGAACAGAGGCAGGCTGGTCACCCCGGCCAGCACGGCCCCCAGCACGTTCAAGGCGATCAGGATGCCGATCCACCCGACATGCCAGCCCACCAGACCGATGTACGTGAAGCCCGCGCCGGGCAGCAGCACGCTCAGCAGGTACCCCACAGCCAGATTCGGGGCCTTGCGGGGCGTGGGCGCGGCGGTCGGGCGGAGGGTGTCTTCAGGCCAGGTCATGCCGCCACGCTACGGGCCGCCTGCACGCCGCGCTGCCTCAGGTGACCGCGCCCCTGGCGGGTGCATGATGGATCATGACCTCCTTCACGGTTCGCCGCCTGGGCCCGGACGACAGCGCCGCGCTTGAACGGCTCGCACAGGACGAGACCGACTTCACCGATGAGCCGCCCAGCCCACCCCTGACCCCGGACGCCGCCCGGGCATACCTGAGTGACCCGGGCGTGTGGCACTGGCACGCCGAGGACGCAGGCGGTAATCCGGTGGGCTTCCTGATGGCGTACGTGCACCGCCGCCGTCACGGCGAGCCACTGGACGTGATGTTCGAGGAGATCGGCGTGCGCGAGTCCTGGCGGCGTCGGGGCGTGGGCCGCGCCCTGGTGGACGCCCTGCACGCCCAGATGCGCACCCAGGGGATCGGCAGCGTGTGGGTCGCGGCGGACAGTGACGGCGCGCGGGCGTTCTACGAGGCCTGCGGGTACGAACTGGACGAGTTGCAGGGCGTGATCCTCAGCCGATCAGGGAATGACGGAGCATCTTGACATTGTGTTGTAGAAATACAACAATACGCAGTATGGTTGCCAAAACAAACCGGCGGCCCACGCCCGCACCACTCCACAACCGCCTGCCTGTCCTGCGCGCCGAACGGGGCCTCAGCCGCCAGGATCTCGCCGCCGCCGTCGACGTGAACTACCAGACCATCGGGTACCTCGAACGTGGCGAGTACGCTCCCAGCCTTGACCTCGCCTTCCGCCTCAGCGAGTACTTCGGGCTGCCCATCGAGGCAATCTTCAGCCGCTCACCCTTCACGCCCCTCAGCGAGACCGTGTACGGAGGTCCCACATGAACGCCCTGACCGCGCCCCGCTCCATACCTACCCAGGCCAGCCGCCGCCAGCTCGTCAGCGTCTATGCCGCCGGACTCATCACTGCCATGACCGTCTTCCTGCTGCGCCTGACCGGCACGTTCGACACCGCGCCAGACGTGTGGCGCTGGCCCCTGTTGACTACCCTCCTGCTCGCTGCTGCGGCCTCCCTGTACGGTGTCCTGCACCTGGCCTTCCCTGCGCGTCTGGGGCTGCCGCATACCAACGACGCACAACTGGACGAACGGCAAGCCCTGCGGATCGCACAGGCGAACTCTGTCGCCTACCGCTGGCTGGTGCAGACCGTCGTGTTCAGTGCGGCCATCCTGTTCTTCTTCGGCACCAGCCTCCCCGTTTTTGAGCGGATGGATGCCCTGCAGGGCATCGCTCTCCTGACACTTTTCCTGCTGCCCTTCCTGCCGACTGCCATCCTCGCCTGGACGGAACCTGACGCCGACCCGCAGGACTGACAGCAGGATTCAGAGGTGCAGGGGAGCGTCCCTCCACACCTCTGAATCGAGTGGACACGCAGAGCTGCGCAGTAGAGCAAAGCCCTGAGAAAAACAGCAGTTGGACGTGGACATGGTGTGGCCTGCTCTTGGCCGCACGGTGGCATTGAGAAAAGCTGTGACGATCTGCATACACCCGCCTGACGCGGCAGGCGTACGCTGCGGGCAGGAGGCTCCCATGGGTCTGATGATGCTGGGTGTGTTCGTGCCGCTGCTCGCCGTGATGTTCGTCGCCGCTCGCCGCCAGGACCGCGTGAACCGCGCCATGAACGACATCGGCGCGGGCGAGGACGCCGGGTACGTCGGCCCGCAGGTGGGCGGCCCGACCTGAATTGAGGTCGAGGGTTCAAGGGTCTGAACGTCTGAGGCGTGCGTGCTGGACAGCCCTTAGACCTTCAGACCCCGTCCGGCCAGCCGAGGACGGGATCGTCCGGTGCGGGCCAGTGGATGGGGAGGTCGTTCGTGTGGCCGTCGATGCGGCGGATGGGGACGAGGCCGGTGCCGCTGCCGCACAGCCACGCGCGGGTGACGTGGCTGAGGTCTTGGGTGTGGACGGGCCGCGTGACGTGTGGGCGACCCGTGAGGTAAGCGGCGCGGGTGACGGATGGGAGGCCCCCTTCAGGGACGACGAGGGCCCCGCCGATCTCCAGCAGCGGGGAGGTGCGGCTGCCGTCCACGATGTGCCCGCGCGCGTCCTGCAGCCAGCCTTCGAAGTGCGGGTGGGCCTGCGTGGCGGCGAGGCGGTACGGGAGGTAGTTCCCGGTCTTGTGCGCGCCGAGTTGCGGGTGGATCTGCAGGTCGGTGACGCGCACGGTGACGCCCTGCTGGGGGTGCGGGCCGGGCGTGAGGGGCCGGTGGGTGTGCAGGGTGCCGTGCGCGGTGACGGTCACGCGCAGCAGGCCCCAGGGGTGCGCCTCCAGCGTGGGTGGGGTGGGGTCGGGGTGGGGGAGGCCGAGGAAGTCGCAGGTGCCCCGCAGCCGCGTCAGGTGTGCGTCCCACAGCAGTGGCTGCCCGTGGCGGGTGCGGACGGTGGTGAAGGCGGTCGCGCCGTGCAGCCACGCCGGGTCGTTCAGGGCAGCGGGCAGTTCTGTCACGACTCGCGCCACTCCTGGCTCAGGCGCAGCCAGTTGCCCAGCAGGGTGCGTCCGGCGGGACTCAGGACGCTTTCCGGGTGGAACTGCACGCCCCACGCGGGAACGCCGGGGACGGCCAGGGCCATGACCTCGCCGCCCTGGCTGGTCGCGGTGATCAGGTCGGCGGGCAGGCCGCGCACGACCAGCGAGTGGTACCGCCCGAACGGCGCGTCCGGCGGCACGTTCCGGAAGAGGCCGCTGCCGTCGTGCCGGGCGTACTCGGGGCGTCCGTGGACGGGCTGGGCACGTTCCACCCGCCCGCCAAGCACCTGCCCGAGCGCCTGATGCCCCAGGCACACGCCCAGCAGCGGGATGCGCCGGTCCAGGCACGCGCGGGTCAGGGCCAGCGTGACGCCGCTGGTGTCGGGCGTGCCGGGACCGGGGCCGACGAGCACGGCGTCGGGGTTCGTGCCGAGCAGGTCGTCGAGGCTCTCATGCTGGCCGCGTACGTCCACCTGCGCGCCCAGCGCGAGCAGGTCGTGCGCGAGGTTCCACGTGAACGAGTCGCGGTTGTCCAGCAGCAGCACCCGCGCGCCCGTGCGGGACGTGGCGGGCGGCGGGGCCCAGGGCGTGCCGGGCACCGGGGGTTGCGGCGGCTGCGCGGGGCGGCCTGGGACGCCTGCCAGGACGCTCAGGAGCGCCTGGGCCTTGTGCACGGTCTCCTGTGCCTCGCGGGCAGGGTCGGCGTCGATGACGGTCCCGCCGCCCGCGCGGACCTCCACGGTCCAACCGTCCTCCGTGCGGGTGAACGCGGCGGTGCGGATCAGGATGTTCACGTCCACCAGCGGCCCGCTGACGATGCCCAGCCCGCCGGTGTACCAGCCGCGCGGGCCGGGTTCGAGGTCGCGGGTGACCTCCATCACGCGTTCCTTCGGCGCGCCGGTGATCGTCCCGCCGGGGAAGGTGGCGGCCAGCACGTCCCGCAGCGTCACCCCAGTGCGCGCGCGGGCCTGGACCTCGGACACGAGGTGCATCACGTGGCTGTAGCGTTCGACGAGCATCAGGTCCGGCACGGTCACGCTGCCCGGCGCGGCCACGCGGCCCAGGTCGTGCCGCACGAGGTCCACCAGCATGGTGTGCTCCGCGACCTCCTTCGGACTGGCGCGCAGTTCCGCCTCGAACGCGGCGTCCTCCTCGGGCGTGTCGCCCCGTCGGCGGGTCCCGGCGATGGGCCGCGCACTCAGGTCGTCCCCGGCCCAGCGGACCAGCCGCTCCGGACTGCACGACACCACGACCTCTGACCCCAGGTCCGCGAAGGCCATGAACGGACTGGGGTTCACGTCACGCAGGCGCAGGTACGCGGCCAGCGGGTCCCCCTGCGCGGCCGCCTGCACGCCGCGCGAGAGGTTCACCTGATACACCTCGCCCGCGCGGATCAGCTCCTGCACGGCCCGCACGCCCGCCGGGTAGTCCACGTCGTCCGCGCCGAACGCCCCCACGCTCAGGGTCGGCTCGGGCGGCAGCGGCGCGCCCAGCAGCGCCCCCCAGTCCAGGTGCGGCTCGCCCACCACGCTCAGGGTGCCCGCCGCGCGGTCCCACACGAGGCCCGACGGGTACTCGCCCCACCACATCGCCTCGCCCCGCGGCGCGTGCGCGGCCAGCCCGAAGCGACGGGCCGCCTCGTACTTCAGGCCGCCCAGCCACGCCGGGAACACCGCGCCGCCCGCGGGCCGGTCCGGCAGGTCGTGCGTGATCCGCACGGGCGCGGCACTCAGGAACGACCGCGCGCCGTACGCCACGACCGGCCCCAGCGATTCCAGCAGCACCACGCCCGGCAGGCCCGCCGCGCGCACCCGCCGCAGCACCTCCGCCGGACTGAGCATGGGCAGGGCAGGGGAGGAGGTCGGGCTCGCGTTCACGCGCCGGATTCTAGCGGGCGGTCTGCGCCATCAGGCGGCCCCGCGTGCACCGCGACCTTCGCCGCCAGCGTGCGGTAGAAGTCCGGCTGCAGCAGGTACGCCAGGTGATCCGACCGCACCAGCCCGGACAGCGGGAACGCCGTGTCGTGCGCGCCCGGCGCGATGCCCTGCGCGCGGAAGCTCAGCAGGTCCGTGTACGCCCACACGTTCCAGAAGTACCCCAGCCGCCCCCCCGCGTGGGGGGCGGGGTGCGGGCCGCCCAGCGTGAAGCCCAGCTCGTGGAACGCGCCCACCTGACTGCCGCACGCGCACCAGAAGTCCACCCGCACCCCCGCGCCGTCTGGATCGGCGGGCAGGAATGCGTGCAGCGCGTCGAAGATCAGCTGCCCGCCCATCGAGTGCGTCAGGACCACCAGCGGCTCACCCGGGTGCGTGCGGGCCGCGTGCGCCGCGCGCAGTCCGGCCAGGACCCGCTGCGGGATCGGCCCTGGGTGCTCGGGCGTGCCGCGCCCGTTCAGATACGCCAGCACGTCCCCCAGGAACAGCGGCACGAACGCCTCCAGCGGGCGGCGGACCTCCTGCAGGGCGCGTTTCACGTTCCGCCGCCGCGCCCGCATCAGCCCCGGCGGGAGGTGCGGTTCCAGCCGCCGCGTCCGGATGGGCAGGCGTGCCTGCGCCGCCGCGTCCAGCACGTCCCAGCGTTCGGCGGGCGGCAGGTCCGCCAGCAGCGCCCGCACGGTCCCGTCCCGCGCGGCCCCCCACGCGGCGTGGATCACGCCCGGCCACTCGGACACCGGATGCGCGGCACGCAGGCGGCGTTCCAGCACCTCGCCCAGCGCGTCCCCGTCCAGCGCCAGCGGGTCGGGTTCCGGGGCGACCTCCCGCTCGCGCGCCGCGCGGAACTGCCCGCCCTGCGTGAAGTGCGCGCCCAGGTCCCCCCAGTACACCCGCTCGACGTGCACTGCGTCCGGCGCGTCTGGGTTCAGGCCAGGCGCCACGTGCTCGCGCAGCAGGCGCTGCACGCCCGGCCAGTCCACGCCCCGCGTCGCGCGGTGCAGGTCCTCCCAGCCCAGGTCGCCCTCCTCGCGGACGGCCACGCCATGCACGAACAGAACCGGCATATGCCGCCCATCTTAAGCCCGGGGTCAGAACTTCTGGATGTACGTCTTCCACCCGTCGAACGACCGCAGGACTGGGCCGCTCTTCACGCGGATCTGCGCGATCTTGTCCATGGTGGGCTGGGGACGCCCGCTCAGCTTGAAGGCCCGGCGGATCATCGCGGCGAACTCCGCCTCGTTGCCCGCTGACAGCACCCATTCCTTCCCGGCTTCCAGGATGTCGGTGTAGTTGGCGCCGGTCTTCACGATCTGCGCCTGCCAGTACGCCGTGTCCCCGCCCGACGGCGCCCGGCCCAGGCTGTCCAGGTACGCCCGTTCGATCAGCGCCGCCCGGACGCTGCCCACCTGCGCGTCCTGCAGGTAAGTCCGCGTGAACTCCACGAGGCTCAGGAACGTGCTGTCCGGCTGCTGGCTCAGTTTCGTCAGCAGTTTGAAGAACGGGTTGTTCGGGCTGAGTCGCACCCCCATGGACGTCTGCGTGACGCGCGTGACCACCTCCGCCAGCTGCGCCGAGCTGCCGTGCAACTGAGCCGTGAGGGCCGCGCGCAGCTGCGTCTCCTGCGCGCCGCTCAGGCCGTCGTCCCGGAAGCCCTTCTGCGCCCAGGCGCTCCGCTCCTGAAGGGTCGAGCCTCGCCCGAACACCTCGCGGTACGCGGCGTCCACCTGCCTGTTCGTGGCGAGCGTTCCCTCAGTCTCGATGCCACAGACGATCAGAAAGCAGTCGGCGTGCGCGGGCGCGGCGGTCAGCGGAGCGAGCAGCGCCAGAGTCAGCAGCGCGCGGCGGACAGAGGTGGTGGTCATGCCCGGCAGCGTAGACAGGCGGGCGTTGCAGCGGCGTTGCAGGCCGCTCAGTCCAGGGGCAGTGTCATCACCCACTGCGGCCCGATACGGCCCTCGCGGGTGGCAGTCACCTGAAAGCCCGCCTTCTCGTACACCCGCCGCGCGAGGGGGTTGCGCTGGTTCACGACCAGGATCACCCGCCGCGCCTGCGGGTACAGCGCCCGCACGAGTCCCGGCAGGGCCTGCATGGCGGCCGTGCCCACGCCGCGCCCCTGCTGCGCCGCGTCCACGCTCAGGGACGACAGGGCCACCGCGTCCGGGTCGGGGGCCGTCAGGTACCGGTCGCGGTGCTCCCCGACCGCCAGTACGAAGGCTCCTGCGACCTCGCCCCCGCGTAGCACCGTGATCAGCTGCCGCTGCGGGTCGCCCGGCACGCTGTTCAGCAGCTCGGCCGGGTGGGTGGTGAAGTCGGCCTGCGCGGCGGGGAGGGTCAATGCGCGCAGGGCGGCGGCGTGATCCGGCTGGACGGGCTGGAGGGTGACCGGCATGCCCGAGTCTGCCATGCCTGTGGAAAACCCGGTTCCATCTGCTGGGAATGCTTCGCAATAACTCCCGAATCCCTTACACTCCGCCCGGAATTGCAGGGTAGAATGCCGGTCATGTGGGTGTCGACGAAAGCACAGTACGGCCTGCGCGCCCTGATCGAGATCGCGCGCGGCGACGGCAACGCCGTGCCCCTCAAGGACGTCGCCGAACGCCAGGGCATCAGCCAGCACTACCTCGAGCAGATCGCCAGCAACCTGCGCCGCGCCGGATTTATCAAGAGCATCCGCGGCGCGCACGGCGGCTACCGCCTCGCGCGGGCCGCGCGGGACATCAGCGCCTACGACGTCGTGACTGCCATGGAAGGCAGCATCGCCCCCGTCTCCTGCGTCGAGGATGACCACGTCTGCGACAGCCAGAACGTGTGCGGCACCCAGAGCCTGTGGTACCGCGTGGACGCCGCGCTGCGCGACGTGCTGGGCGGCACCACCCTCGCGGACCTGATCGAGGACAGCAACCGCCAGCAGCACGCCCGCCTCGTGCAGATCGACCCCAGCTACCCGCATCTGGGGTGATCGTTGACCGTCGATGGTTGATGGAACCGCGCGTCCATCGACCATCGACTTTTCACCATCCACTATCCTGAAGGTCGTGTACCGTTCGCTGATCAAGCCGCTGCTGTTCCGCCTGGACGCGGAGGACGCCCACCACCTCACGATCGGCCTGATGGACGCCGCGTCCCGCGTGCCCGCCTGGCCGGCCCTGGCGCGGCGCGTGACGGCGCCCGCGTCCCCCATGCTGGAGCAGACCGTCTGGGGTCAGCGGTTCGCGTCCCCGGTGGGCCTCGCGGCGGGCTTGGACAAGAACGGCGTGGCCGTCCCCGCGTTCACCGCGCTGGGCTTCGGCTTCCTGGAGGTCGGGACCGTCACGCCCCTGCCGCAGCCCGGCAACGACCGCCCGCGCCTGTTCCGCCTGCCCCAGGACGGCGCGCTGATTAACCGCATGGGCTTCAACAACGCCGGGATGACCGACCTGCACGCCCACCTGGGTGCGCTGGGCGCGCGACCCGCGCCGGTCTGGGTGAACATCGGGAAGAACAAGGTCACTGCGAACGAGGACGCCGCGCAGGACTACCGACGCTGCGTCGCCGCGCTGCAGGACGTCGCGGACGCGTTCGTCGTGAACGTCAGCAGCCCCAACACGCCCGGCCTGCGCGCATTGCAGGGCGCCGACGACCTGGGCGCCCTGGTGCGCGAGGTGATGCAGGAAGTCGAGGCGCAGCGGGTGCGTACCCTCAAGGCCCCGCCGGTCCTCGTGAAACTCGCCCCGGACCTGCACCCCGCCGACTTCGAGGCCAGCGTGGACGCCGCCGTCACCGCAGGCGCGTCGGGCCTGATCATCAGCAACACCACCCTCTCCCGCGACGGGCTGACCCACCCCAACCAGAAGGAGGCGGGCGGCCTGAGCGGACGGCCCCTCACGCGCCGCGCCAACGAACTCGTGCGGGCCGCGTACCGGCAGACCGGCGGGCGCGTCCCCATCGTCGGCGTGGGCGGCATCTTCAGCGCGCAGGACGCTTACGACCGCATCCGCGCCGGGGCCACCCTGACCGAGGTGTACTCCGCCCTGATCTTCGAGGGTCCCGGCCTCGTCCGCGACCTGAACAGCGGCCTCGCCCGCCTGCTGGCCCGCGACGGCTTCACGCACGTCCGCGAGGCCGTCGGCACCGCCACCTGAACACAGCAGGGCAGAGGGGGAATCCTCTGCCCCTTCACGTGGGTCAGTGGCCGCTGGTGGCCTTCAGGCCGATGATGGACACGATCATCAGGATCATGAACGCCACGCGGGCGGGCGTGACGCTCTCGTGGAACAGCACGATGCCCAGGATGGCCGCGCCGACCGCGCCGATACCGACCCACACGCCGTACGCGGTGCCGATGGGCAGGGTCTTGGCGGCGAGGCCCAGCAGCCCCATGCTGGCGATCATGCTCAGCAGGGTCAGGGCGGTGGGGACAGGGCGGGTGAAGCCCTCGGTGTACTTCAGGCCGATGGCCCAGCCGACTTCGAGCAGTCCGGCGATGATGAGCAGAGTCCATGCCATACGGGACACCTCCAGTGTCTCGCCGTCTTGTCGTGACCGGGTACGGCGGTGCTCTCGTCCGGAGTTCAGCCCCTGAGGGGCGACTGAAATCCAGTGTAGCGGAGCGGTGTAAGCACCCGCTGAGCAGAGGATGGAGGCCGGGCGATCACCCGGCCTCCACGCCTGCGTCGCTGGTTATACGCCCAGGTAGGCGCTGCGGACGCGGTCGTCGGTCATCAGGGCGCTCTGCGCGCCTTCCAGGGTCAGGCGGCCGCCTTCGAGGACGTAGCCGCGGTGGGCGATGCTCAGCGCGGCGAAGGCGTTCTGCTCGGCCAGCAGGACGGTCACGCCGGTCTCGTTGACGCGCTGCACGGCGCTGAACACCTGCTCGACGACCAGCGGGGCGAGGCCGAGGCTGGGTTCGTCCAGCAGCAGCAGTTGCGGGCGGGCCATCAGGGCGCGGGCGATGGCGACCATCTGCTGCTGCCCGCCCGAGAGGCTCCCGGCGGGCGCGTGCCGTTTGGCCACGAGGTCGGGGAAGAGTTCGTACGCGCGTTCCAGTTCGCGGGCGGTTCCGGCGGGGTCGCGGCGGTGCACGAACGCGCCGAGCCGCAGGTTCTTCTCGACGCTCAGTTCCGGGAACAGCAGGCGGCCCTCGGGGCACTGCGCGACGCCGTGGGCGACGTTGCGTTCGGGGCGCCCGCCGGTCAGGGCGTGGCCCTGCCAGGTGGCGGTGCCGCCCGAGGGGCGCTGCAGGCCGCTCAGGGTGCGGAAGAGGGTGCTCTTGCCCGCGCCGTTCGCGCCGAGCAGCACGACGATCTCGCCGGGCTGCACGCTGAGGTTCAGGGCGTGCAGGGCGGTGAAGGACCCGTAGCGGACGGTCAGGTCGCGGACCTCAAGCATGCGCGGCCTCCCCGCCCTGGGTGGACTGTCCGTCCTGGCCCATCTGCCCGCCGTGCGCGTGCGAGCCCAGGTACGCCTCGATCACGGCCGGGTCGCGGCTGACCTGCGCGGGATTGCCCTGCGCGATCAGCTGCCCGTGGTGCAGCACCAGGATGTGATCCGCGAGGCCCATCACGAGGCTCATCTTGTGCTCGACCAGCGTGACGGTCAGGCCGCCCGCGACCAGTTCGCGGATCAGGGTCATGAGGTTCACGGTCTCCTCGGGGTTCATCCCGGCGGCCGGTTCGTCCAGCAGCAGCAGTTTCGGTTCGCTGGCCAGCGCCATGGCGATCCCGACGCGTTTCTGGCCTTCCTGCGTCAGGGCTCCGGCGGGCAGGTGCGCCTGCCGGGAGAGTCCCACGCGGTCCAGGGCGCGCATGGCGCCGTCGCGGCTGCCCTGCACGTCGCGCCGCTCGCGGGGGGTGCGCAGCAGCGCGTCGAGCAGTCCGGCGCGCGTGCGGACCCGGTGGCCGATCATGGCGTTGTCCAGTACGCTCAGTTCGCGGTAGATGGTGGTCGTCTGGAAGGTGCGGGCCACGCCGCGCGCGACGACCTCGTGGGTGGGCAGGCGCGTCAGGTTCTCGCCCTGGAAGCGGACGGTGCCCGTGGTGGGGCGGTAGAAGCCGCTGATCAGGTTGAAGAACGTGCTCTTGCCCGCTCCGTTCGGCCCGATGATCGCGGTGATCTGCCCGGCGGGGACGGTGGCGGTCACGTCCCGCACGGCGTGCAGTCCGCCGAAGCGGATGCCGAGGTTCTCGACTTCAAGCACCGCTGACCTCCTTGGGTTTCGCCGCGCGGGCGGGTCGGGCGGCACGCAGCCGCGCCCACAGGCCCGCCAGGCCGTGCGGGGCGTACATGACGAGCAGCACCAGCAGCGGCCCGAACACCAGGTACTGGTAGTCCTGCAGTCCCTTGAGGGTCTGCGTGAGGCTGTAGATCAGTGCGGTGCCCAGCAGCGGTCCCGCCAGCGTGCCCAGGCCCCCGACGAGCAGGTACAGCAGCACCGTGAAGGTCGTGGTCGGGCCGGTCACGGCGGAGCCGAGGAAACCCACGTACGTGGCGTACAGGCCGCCGGCCAGTCCGGCCAGTGCCGTGGAGAGCATCATGGCGCGCAGCTTGTGCGTGTACACGTTGACGCCCGCGCTGCGTGCGAGGTCCTCGCCGCCGCGGATGGCGAGCAGGGACAGCCCGAAGGTGCTCGCGCGGGTGCGCGCCACGATCAGCACGGTCAGCGCCAGGGTCAGCAGGGCCAGCAGGTAGAAGCCCCCGGACAGTTTCAGGCCGATGGCCCGTGAGGCCTCCTCCAGCCCGGCGGGGGCGGGAACGCCGTTCAGGCCGTCGTTCCCGCCGGTCAGGTCGTCCCACTTGTTGATGACCAGCGTGATGATCACGCCGACGCCCAGCGTGAAGATGGAGAAGGCGTCCCCGCGCGTGCGGAACGCCACCAGCCCCAGCAGCAGCCCCGCCACGGCGGACAGGGCGATCCCGGCGGGCCACGCCAGCCAGAAACTCCACCCGGCCTTCAGGGTCAGGATGCCGGTCGTGTACGCCCCGATCCCGAAGAAGCCCGCGTGCGCCAGCGGCAGCAGGCCGGTGTACCCCAGCATGACGTTCAGGCCGTACGCCAGCACGGCCCACAGCATGATGTTCACGCCGACGTCCAGCAGGTACCCGCTGGGCTGCAGGAACGGCACGGCGGCCGCCAGCACGAACAGCGCGGGCCAGATTAGGCGGTTCACGTGCCCTTCCTGAACAGCCCCTGCGGGCGCAGCGCGAGCACGATGACCAGCATCGCGAAGCCGATCACGTCCGCGAAGTCCAGGCTGATGTAGAAGCCGCCGAACACCTCCGTGAACGCCAGCAGGAACGCGCCCACGATCGCGCCGGGCACGCTGCCCATGCCGCCCAGGATGATGATCGCGAACACCTTCAGGTTCATGACCTCACCCATGCTGGGCGTCACCGCGTTGATCGGCGCGATCAGGCTCGCCGCGACCGCCGCGAGCGCCCCGCTGAGCGCGAAGGTCAGCATCCCGACCCGGTTGGTGTCGATGCCGACCAGCCGCGCGCCCTCGCGGTTCTGACTCATCGCCTCGATGGTCGCGCCGGTCAGGGTACGTTTCAGGAAGTAGTTCAGGCCCAGCATGACCAGCACGCTCGCCGCGATGATCAGCAGGCGCTGCCACGTCAGCGTCACGCCGCCGAGACTCACGATGCCGGGCAGCGGCTCGGCGATCTGCTTGAAGTCCGGCCCGAACACCAGCGGGTGCGAGATCAGCGCCTCCAGAAAGAACAGCACCCCGATCGCCGCGATCATGGGGTGCACGTGCGGCGCGTTGCGCAGCGGGTGGAAGATCACGCGCTCCAGCAGCGCGGCCAGCAGCGCCACGCCCAGCGCCGAGAGAATCAGCGCGGGCACGTACCCCACCTTCAGGCTGGTCAGCGCGGCGTACGTGAGGTATGCGCCCAGCATGTACAGGCCCCCATGCGCGAAATTCGGGACGCGCATCACGCCGTACACCAGCGTCAGTCCCAGCGCCACCAGGGCGTACACGCCCCCCAGCGCCAGCGCGTTGAACAGTTGTTGCAGCACCGTCGACAAACCCATTCCCCCCCGTGTGAAGCGGCGCGCCGGGCACACATTCGCCCGGCGCGCACGATCATTGACTCCGTTCCGTCACCAGCGTCAGCCGCTTACTTGAAGGTCTTGATCAGGCGCAGGCGTGTGTACTGGCCGCCCTTCACGCTGGCCACCAGGAACTGTGCGTCCACGTGGCCGCGGTCGGTCACGCCGAACAGCTTGAAGACCGTCTTGTTCTGCGGCAGGGCCTTCGCGGCGGCGTTCAGCTGCGCGCGGATCGCGACCGGATCGTCGGTCGTCCCGGCGAGTTCCATGGCCTTGGCGATGATGTTCATGCCCATGTAGTTCAGCGCGGCCTCGCTGGTGGGGATCTTCTTGTACAGGCGCTGGTACAGCGTCACGAACACCTGCGTGCCGGGGAACTCCTTGGTGGGCAGCACGCCCACGCTGCCGTCCAGGTAGTTGCGCGGGATGACCTGGTCCATCTGTTCGAACTTCGCCTGGTCCATCACGATGAACCCGCCCTTGAAGCCCTGTTCGCGCGCGGCCTTCACGACCAGCGCGGTGGGCTGGCTGGGGCCGCCGATGAACAGCACGTCGGGTTTCTCCGCCAGGGCCTTCGTGACGGCGCTGGAGTAGTCGACGGTGGTGTTGTAGTCCACGCCGTTGTTCGACAGGACGGTGCCGCCCTGTTTCTTCCACTCGTCGCTGATCGCGTCGGTCCACTGCTTGCCGTACGCGCTGGTCGTGCCGATCAGGCCCAGGCGCTTACCGAACGCTTTCATCTGCGTGGCCGCGAAGGGCTGCAGGTAGTTGTCGTAGCGGGGCGGGAGCATGAACGTCAGCGGGTTGCGGCTCTCGAGGATCTTCGGTTCGCTGGAGTACGCCACCAGCAGGAATTCAGGGTCGCGGTTGGTGAGGGGCTGCACGGTGAGGATGCCCCCGGCGTGCGGCACGAAGACGATGTCGATGCCCTGACTGGTCAGGCGTTTGACGTTCGTGGCGGTCTCGTTCGGCAGGTAGCGGTCATCCAGCGCGACCAGCTTGAACGTGACCTTCTCGCCCTTGACGGTCACGCCCGAGCGGTTCAGTTCGGCGATGGCCATGTCGATGCCGCTCTGGACATCCTTGCCGTAGAAGGCCGCGCCGCCCGACAGGGGGCCGGAGTAGCCGATGCTGACGACCTTGTCGGCCAGCGCGGAGCTGCCCGCCAGGGCGAGCAGGGTGGGGAAGAGGAACCGTTTCTTCATACGACCTCCCGCAAATTCAGCGCGCCCAGGCCCGGTGCCGGTGACTCGCTGAACACAGTTCAAGTTGTGCGTGCCGCTCATGGTCGCACGCCCCCCAGGGGGTGTCAATCGCCTTTGGCACACATCGGCCCCGCAGACCCCCCAACAGGTGGCAGCCTCGGCGGCCAGCCGACCTGCCGCGTGCAAAGTCATCACCTGCTCCCGTCGCGGCGCTGCCAGGTCCGCAGCCAGCGCCGGCCACGCGCACTCACCGGCGAGCCAGCCACAACGAAAAACCCCCTCCGGGGAGGGGGTCCTGATCTGGCTCGGCAGGTTGGGGTCGAACCAACGACCGTCCGATTAACAGTCGGATGCTCTGCCACTGAGCTACTGCCGAATACTGCTGTGGCGGCCGTTTCCGGCGCGAGAGGGATAGTAGCACGGCCCCCCGGACCATGCAAGTCCTGCGGGGGGCCGCGGCCGGAACCTAGTCGCCCGCGAGGGGCACCCCGGTGGCCGGTTGCACGCGTGGCGGCGTGAGGGGCCGCGCGTACCAGCTCATGACCGGCCGGGCGTCCATCGTGAAGGTGTAGCCCAGCCGCTCCCAGAAGCGCGCGCCACGGGGGTTCTCGCCCAGCACGCTGGCCAGGATGCGGGCCGTGCCGACCGGCGCGCGGGATTCCAGGTGACGCACGACCTGTTCACCCAGGCCCTGCGACTGACGGTCCTCGCGGATCAGCAGGAGGTTGATGGTCAGGTCCCCGGGCTCGGGATAGTCGTGCTTGCAGTCCAGACTGCCGAACAGCTCCCCGCGGTCGTCGTACAGCAGTTCCAGTCGGCGCCGGGGGTCGAGAAGGGCGATTTCTACGTCACGTTCGACGTCTTTCTGATGGGGAACCCGGGTGCCCAGCAGGGCGAAGTACCCGGGTGCGGCCTGATACAGCTGGTGGAGCAGCGGCGCGTGGTGCAGCGCCAGCGGCGTAACATTCAAGTGAAGAGCCTCCCCCGTCCGGCGAAGGTGGGCGAGCAGCAAAGGGACGCAGGTTGCCGGACTGGCCCTGAGCATACCTGCTGACGGGGTCAGCTGCCATGGACTTTCCGACCCGCGAATTCAGGCGCACTTCACGCTGTGGGGAGAGGCCGGTGGGATACCCTGACGGGATGAGCGGTTCAGGTTTCTACCAGTCCAGATTGCAGCGGCCCGGCGCGGTCCTCGCCCCCATGGCCGGGTACAGTGACGCCCCCATGCGGCAGCTGGCGGCCGAGCAGGGCGCCCTGTGGACGGTCAGCGAGATGATCAGCGCGCGCGGCCTGATGGGCGGCGGCGACACCGAGAAACTGAACCTGGGCCGCCCCTACCCCGGCGAGCAGGGCCGCGTGGTGCAGCTGTTCGGCGCCGAACCGGACGTCCTGGCGGGCGCCGTGGCCCGCGCCGAGGCGTGGTTCAGCCCGGCGGCGATCGACCTGAACATGGGGTGCCCCGTCCCGAAGATCCGCGGGAAGGGCGGCGCGTGCCTGCTCCAGACGCCCGAGACGGCGTACGACCTGGTGCGGGCCATGCGCTCGGCCACCACGCTGGACGTCAGCGCGAAGATCCGCCTGGGCTGGGATCACGACCGCAGCCTGGAGGTCGCGCAGGGCCTGGAGGCCGCCGGGGCCGCCCTGATCACCGTGCACGGCCGCACCAGCGCGCAGCGCTACACCGGCGAGGCCGACTGGGACGCCATCGCGCGCGTGGCGGCGGGAGTGCGGGTGCCCGTGGTCGGCAGTGGGGACATCACCACGCCCGAACGTGCCCGTGAGCGTCAGCGCCTGGGCGTGGCTACCGTCATGATCGGCCGGGGCGCGGTCGGGAACCCCTGGATCTTCCGGGCACTTGCCACCGGCGAGGACGCCTGGCCGGACGCCCCTCAGCGGGCCCGGACCGCGCTGCGCCACGCCGAGCTGCAGGAGCAGTTCTACGACGACGACACGGGCCGCCTGACCCTGCGCCCGCTGCGCAAGGTGCTGCCGCAGTACCTCCCGGACTTCCCACAGCTGCGGCAGGTGCTGACGCAGGTGGTCACGGCCGCCGACGTGCGCCGCGCCCTGGCCCCCCTGCTGGGTGAGGACGGACCGGCCGACCTCACCCCTCCCCCCCGCGCGGAGTATGCTGTGAGTCATTCATGAACGTCCGCGAGTACTACGCCTACCTGACCGCCGCGCGAGAGCAGCTCTGGAACTACCTGCGCGCCCTGCCGCAGGCCGATCTGGACCGCAACCTGATCGAGGACGCCGACCGCTTCCACTCGATCAAGGATCTGCTGCTGCACGTCACGGACGTCGAAGATCACTGGGTGCACGGCATCGTGCTCGGAGACGGCGTGCAGCGGCAGTTCCCGCACGACTGGGTGCGGCCGCAGGCGCAGCAGTACGACCTGAGCTGGATTCTCGACTACAGCCGCGAGGTCACGCGGCGCACCTGCAGTTTCCTGGACAGCGAACCTGACCTGAACCGCAGCGTGAAACTCGTGCAGGACGACCCGGCCAGCGACACCGTCACCCTGGACCAGCTGCTGTGGAACGTCATGACCCACGAGGTCCGCCACACCGCGCAGATCTCGCTGATGATCCGCCAGCTGGGCCACACGCCCCCCTGGCTGGACTACATGCGCTTCATGCGCCCCCAGAGCACCTCCGCGCAGGCGGGCGCCCCCGACCTGGACGACGGTCTGGACGACGCCCACGACGACACCGACGAACTTTAAGGCACCCTGCCTCCGGGGGCCGTCACCTGCGGGTGCGCGGCCCCCGGCGCTCTTTACACCCGGCGGGTCAGCGGCGGAAGTCGTCCACGCGTGTCAGCGGACCGCCGAGCCCGTCCAGCCGGGCCGGCAGGGTGGCGGTCGTCACCGGTTGCCCGGTCGCGGCGTCCACCGTCTCGAGGGTGGCGCGGTCCTGCGCGGGCCACACGGTCAGCAGCGTGACCGTGCTGCGCGCCGGGCCCGGGTGCCCCACGTACGCCCGGCCGCCGATCCCCCCGGCGGACAGGACGTTCAGGCGACCCAGGCGCGCCGGGTAGTACGCCGCGTGATGCCCGTGCACGTACGCCAGCACGCCCCCCACCTCCAGGACCTGCCGCAACGCGCCCGGGTCGCGCAGGACCTCGCCGGGGCGGTTCTTCTCGGCACTCACCCCGGCCAGCGGCAGGTGCCCCACGACCAGCCGCGCGCCCGCCCCCCGCGCGGCCGGGGAGGCGAGCTGCGCGGCCAGCCACGCCCGCTGCCCGGCCGACACGTCCGGCCCGGCGGCGTCCAGCGACGCGACGAACACCGCGCCGCCCCCCAGCGTGACACTGAACCGGAACGGGAAATCCGCGCGGTCCACGAACGCCAGGTCCGGGACGTGCGCGGTCCAGTACGCGGCCGCCTCGCGGCGGTCACGGGGACTGCGGGGACTGGCGTCATGGTTGCCCAGCGTGAACGCGAACGGAATGCCCGCCCGGGCCAGCGGTGCGCGCACGTCCCGCTCGAACGCCGCCCACATGGCCCGCACCTGCGCGTCACTCAGGCTGGCCTTCTGCCCGCCGATCAGGTCGCCAGGAGAGAGAACCGCCTCCGGCTTCCACTCGTTCACGATCCGCGCCACGCTGCGCGTCAGCGGCGCAGGGTAGGAGGTGCTGCCGTAGGGCCCGTTGAAATCCCCCAGGATTGCCAGCCGCACCGGGCGGTCCGCCACCACGGGCACGGGGGACGCCGAGAGCAGCAGCGGCAGCAGGAACACGAGACGGCGCATGGGCTGCAGTTCATCACGGCACCTTGAGCAAACCATCAGCCGCCCCACGCTGCGCCGCGCCACGCTGAGACATGACCCCGGACGACACGCTGCCCGTCAACCCCACCCTGGCCCCCCACACGCCGCCCAGCACGCCGGACACCCCCGCCGAGCAGGGACCCATGCCGGACCACCTCCCGGACGCCCCGCCTGTTCCGGTCCCCAGCACCGACGGCCTGAGCGCGCAGGAGGTCACTACCCTGATCGGCGGCGGCGACGCCAGCCGCGCCGAGGCGAACGAGGCGCTCGCCAGCGCCGAGGGACTGGGCGACCCCAGCGAGAGCTGAACGGCGCCCCGCTAGGCTGGAGGCGTGCCCCTGACCACCGTCGCCGACCTGCGCGCCCACTGCGCCGCGCTGCCGCACTCACGCGAGACGTTTCCGTTCGACGCGACGACCCTGGTGTTCAAGGTCGGCCCCACGGACGCCGGGAAGATGTACGCCCTGACCGACGTGCAGGCCGACCCGCTGACCGTGTCCGTCAAGGTCCGGCCCGAGCGGGGCGACGAACTGCGCGCCGCGCACGAGGCGATCACCCCCGGCCACCACCTGAACAAACGCCACTGGGTGACCGTGACCCTCGACGTCCGCGTGCCCGACGACCTGATCCGCGACCTGATCACCGGCAGTCACGCGCTGGTCGCGGGCGGCCTGACCCGCGCGCAGCGACAGGACCTGGGCCTGTGACGGCCCGCCCACCCCCCCGTCCAGGCCCGGACCGCGCGACCACCCTGCTCAGCCGCCCACGCCTGCTGCGGCGTCTGGGCATGACCGGCCTGTGGCTAGCGGCGCTGCTCACGCTGGGCGCGTGGCTGGGCGTCTGGGCCGTGCTGTCCCCGGCGCGGACGACCCTGCACGGCGCGCAGGTGAGCCTCGCGCAGTTGGACGCCCGGCTGGCCCGCACGCAGGAGACCCTCGCGCCGCTGGACGTCCTGGCCCGCCCCGAGGCGCTCGACGCCGCCCGCACCCTGGAAACCCTCAGCGAGGCCGCGCGCACCGTGCCGCTGCTGACCACCCTGTTCCCGGACGGCGCGCTGACCCGCAGCGCCGACGCCGCCCGCGACTGGCGCGCCGCCCTGGAAGACCGCGCCGCGTGGCCCGCCCTGGACGCCACCCGCGCGCAGGTCCAGGCGTGGCAGACGCAGCTGCAGACACTGAAAGACCGCCTGACGCTGCTGACCGTGGGCGGCGCGGTCCTCCTGACCCTGATGTGCGCGTGGTTCGCCGCGGGACAGCTCGCGCTGATCCGCCTGAGCCGCCCGGACTGACCGCAGCGCTCAGGGGCGTGCCGCTGGCCCCACCCACCGGAGTCATCTCATTTCCGCGCATCCGCAGAGGTGCCAGATGCGCGTCCATCGCCTGAACCCGGTCTGCCCCTCTGCCACGCAGCGTTGCGGGTCCGGTCGCCCCGCATCCTTCGACACATTGCCGTCCTGCATCCAACTGTCCCCGGCGGTCCTCCCGCCAGTGCCCGCACCTCGGGTTCCGTGGCGTGACCCTCGCCACTGCCCGCGCCGCGCAGCTTCAGCGCGGCCGCCGCGCAGGCCAGCCGCAGCGCCTCCTGCGGGGGCAGGCCGCGCGTGAACAGGAAGTGCGCGAAGGCCGCCGCCAGCGCGTCCCCCGCGCCGCCCGCGTGCCGCACGGGAACCGGGAAGGGCGGCTGGTGGTGCACCCCGCCCGTGTCCCGTGTCCACAGCAGCGCGCCGCCTCCGCCCAGCCCGGCCACGATCACGTCCGCGCGGGCCCGCGCCCCCAGCGCCCGCAGGGCCGCCGCCGGGTCAGGCAGGCGCGCGGCGCTCAGCAGCAGCACGTCCGCCGCGCGCAGGTACGGCTGATCGTACGAGTGATCCGGCGCGGTCAGCTCCTGCACGTCCGTCAGGATCGGCACGCCCGCCGCGCGGGCCGCGGGCAGCAGGTCCCGCGTCCAGCCGACGTTCGTCATCAGCGTCGCGCGGCACGCGGGCAGCGCCGCCCGGAAGGCGTCGTGCGGGGCGGGGGCGTCCGCGTGATCCTTCGGGTCGCGGTGAAAGACGTGCGTGCCGTCGGGGCGGGTCACGGCGAGCGTCTGCGCGGTGGCCCGCGCGGGCACCACCCGCAGGTCGTGCGCGCGCAGTTCGGCCCGGACCGTCCGCCCGGCCACGTCGTCGCCCAAACGCGTCAACAGCCGCGCCGCGCTGCCCAGCGCCACGAGGCCCCGCAGCAGGTTCACGCCCACACCACTCACGTTCAGGCTCAGCCCGTCCGGCAGGACGCTCCCCGCCGCGTCCAGCGCCGGGGTGTCCAGCCGCAGCACCGTCTCGACATTCGCGTGTCCACACACTAGCAGGGGCGCGCCCCCGGCGGTCACGGCGCTGCCCCCGGTGCCTCCCCCGGCACCTCTCCGGGCGGGTCCACCGGCCGGTCGAGCGGCACGAGGTCCAGCAGCAGCCCGTACCGCCGCGCGCCCCGCTTCAGCCGGTACCGGTCGTGCAGGGCCAGCAGTTCCCCGGCGAAGGCCTCCGCGTCGGCCGGATCGAGGAACAGCGACGCGTCCCGCAGGCGGATCAGCAGCTCCCGCGCCGGGTTCCGCCGCGGCGCGAGATCGAACGCCCACTCCAGGTTCCCCCGCGCCGTCAGGTACACCCGCACCGCGTCCAGGTCCGGCAGCGGATCGTGGCGGGCGGCCGCGGCCCGCACCTCCTCCTCCCACGAGTGCCCGGCCGTCAGGCGCGCCAGGTCCGCCGTGCCCAGCAGCGCCGCCGGAATCACGAACGAGCGGCTGACCGCGCGGTACACCCGGACTGGGCGGCCCCGGCGGGGCTCCACCCGCACGACCTCCAGCAGGCCCGCCCGGCACCACTGCGTGACGCGGTAGTGCAGCGCCCCGAGCGGCACCCCCAGCTCACGGGCGGCGCGGGCGATGGTCGTCTCCTCACGCAGGAACGGCTTGAGCAGCTGCGCGGGACCCGGCAGGAGCATCGCCGCCGCCTGCGGGTCGGTCAGTTCCACCCATTCTCGAGTCGGGGACACCCTCTACTCTACGCGCCCCCTGTGCCCTGAAGTAGACCCCTCCTACCGTGAACGCATGGCACCCTTGACCGGTCTACGCGGCTACACCGTCATCTGGACGGGACAGTTCTTCAGTTCCCTGGGCGCGGGCATGACGACCTTCGCGCTGGCCCTGTGGCTGTGGGAGGAAACCCACCGCGCCACGGCCTTCTCGCTGCTGACCGTCGTGACGTTCGCCCCGCTGATCGTCCTGACGCCCCTCGTGGGCGCCCTGGTGGACCGCTGGAATGGGCACCTGAAGCGGGTGATGATGATCGGCGACGCCGCCCGACTCCTGACCAGCGTCCTGCTGCTCGCGCTGCTGCTGGGCGGGCACCTCTCACCGGGATGGCTGTACGCGGTCGTGTTGCTGGAAGCCGTGACCGGCGCGTTCCAGTGGCCTGCCGACTCGGCTGCCACGACCGTCATGCTCCGCCCCGAGGACTACGCCCGCGCGGGCGGCATCCAGACTGCCGTCACGTCCCTGAGCGCCGTGCTCGCCCCACCCCTGGGCGCGCTGCTGTACCACAGCGTGGGCCTCAGCGGCCTCGTGACGCTGGACCTGCTGGGCGGCGCGCTGGCCCTGACCAGCCTGCTGCTCGTGCGCGTCCCGAACCCGCCCGTCAGTGACGCGGGCCGCGCCAGCCGCTCGAACCTCTGGCGGGAATCCCTGTACGGCTTCCGGTTCATCCTGGCGCACCCGGCCCTGCTGACCCTGCAACTCGTGTTCCTGTTCGGGAACCTCCTGAACGGCCTGACGTTCACGCTCCAGACCCCCCTGATCCTGGCGCGCAGCGGCGAGTCGGGCGGCGCGGCCGCGCTGGCCGCCGTGCAGATGGCGGCCGGACTCAGCGGCGTCGCCTCGGGCCTGATCATCGCCGCGTGGGGCGGCCCGAAACGCCGCCTGCACGGCGTGCTGATCGGCTGGGCCGTCAGCTTCGGCACGCTGCTGCTGCTCGGCGCGGGCCCCAGCCTGCCGTTCTGGATGCTGGCCGCCGTGATCGGCGCGTTCAGCGCCCCCCTGACCAACAGCAGCAACCAGGCGCTCTGGCAGACCCGCACGCCCGCCGACATTCAGGGCAAGGTGTTCGCCGCGCGGCGCGTGATCGCCATGCTGGCCCTGCCCGCCGCGGCGTTCGCGGCCGGGCCCCTCGCCGACCGCGTCCTGACCCCCGCCACCGCCCCCGGCGGGACCCTGGCGGGCGTGGCCGACGCCCTCGTCCCGGCGGGCGGCGCGGGCATCGCGCTGCTGTACCTGCTGGTGGGCGTGACCGGCGTGACCGTCATGCTGGCCATGTTCACCGTGCCGCGCCTGCGCGCCGTGGAACACCCCGCGCCAGACGAGCCGACGGACGAGCCGACGCGGGCGGCACCCACCCCCTGACCCGGCTGGAGGGGCGGGCCACCGCCTGCACCGGGTCGGGTGCGCCACGCCGGTCGTCCGGCGGTCAGAAGCCAAAGAAGTTCAGGATGAGGGTGCTGGCGTCGGGCGCGCAGGGGTCGGTGTACGATCCGGCGCTGCTCCCGCCGGGCCACGCGTGCCCCAGGCCCGTGACCGAGTAGCGTTGCAGGCGCGTGGTGCCGCCTGCGGTGCGGTAGTCGAAGCGGGTGTAGGCGCGGCAGGCGGTGCCGCCCACGGTGGCGTCGGGCGTGTCGTCCGGGTCGCCGTTGTCGGTGCCGTCGGCGAGGTCGTTCGCCTGCGCCCACTGCGTGAGGATCTGCGTAGCATTCACGGGGTTCACGGTCGGGTCAGCGCTGCCCTGGAAGACCAGGGCGGGCATGGCGCGGCGGCGGCTGCCCATCTCGGTGGCGCAGGCAGTACCGCGCCCGTTGGGGTCGTAGATGCTGCCGTAGGTCATGGCGTTCAGGCCGCCCGCCGCGGTGGTGGCACCCTGGTACATGACGCCCGCGACGCTGGCCACGCCGCGGATCAGGTCGGGGTACGTGCAGCCCATGATGTTCGCCATGGCCGCCCCGGCGGACAGGCCCGCGACGGCCACGCGGGCGCTGTCCACGGCGTAGTTGCTTTTCACCCAGCCGATCATCCCGGCGATGACGGCGGGTTCGCCCGCGCCGCGGGACTGGTTGCTCGTGCTGAACCAGTTCCAGCAGTCGCTGCTGTTGTAGAGGGTGCCCTGTTCGGGGTACAGCACCAGGAAGCCCCGCGTGTCGGCCAGGGTGTTCATGCGGGTGCCGGCGGCGAAGTCGTATCCGTCCTGCAGGCAGCCGTGCAGCATGACCATCAGGGGGCGGGGCGAGCCCGCAAACCCGGCGGGGACCCACAGGCGGTAGAAGCGCGCGCCGTACGCGCTGCTGTACGTGCCGCTGACCCACGTGCCGGTCGCCTGCGCGTGCAGGGCCGGGCCAGCGGGGGGCTGGGAGGCCTGGGTGGGCGTGGCGGGCGGCGCGCAGGCGGCGAGCAGGCCCGGGAGCAGTAGGCCGGTCAGGCGGGGAGCCGGGTGTGAACGGGCGGGGGCGCGGGCTGGACGCATGGGGTGACCTCCGGTAGGGCTGGGTTGTGGGACTGTCCCAGGGTAGGGGAGGGGTGTCACGCCGGAGGAACAGCGGGTGAAAACCCGCCGATCAATTACGCCCTTTACATAACGAGCCGGGCGGGGTAGAGTCGAACGTGACAACCGCACCATTCCCCCTCCGCCCCACTCCACGGGAGGTCAACCCCGCATGATCGTCGAAACGAAACTCCTGGGCCGCCGCACGCCCTTCGAACGCCGCCCCATCCCCCTCACCGGCAGCGCCCACACCCTCGAACAGCTCCTGACCGCGCTGGTCGAACACGAACTCGCCGCGTACGACCAGCGGCAGGCCGGCGTGGGCGTCCTGCGCGTCCTGACCGAACGCGAACTGGAGGACGCCGCCCTGACCGGCCGCGTGGCCCTCAGCCCGCAGGACCGCGCCGCGACCGTCACGCCCGAGGACGCTGCCCGCACTGCCCTGACCGCCTTCCGCGACGGGCTGTACTACGTGTTCCTCGACGACGAGCAACTGACCGACCTCTCGGCCCCCGTCACCCTGCGCCCGGACAGCACCCTGCTCCTGCTGCGCCTGACCGCCCTGGCAGGCGGCTGACCATGGACATTCAGGAGCACCTGCGGACCTTCCAGCAGCCCTGGAAGCCCAGCTTCGACGAGCGCCTCGCCGCGCTGCCCCAGCCGTGGCTCACGCTGATTGGGGCGCACGTGAAGGGCAGCCGCGACCAGCAGGAACGCGAACGCCTGCACGAAACCCTGGTGGACGCCCTGCACACCAGCACCCCGGCCGATCGCGAAGCCCTGGCGGCTGTGTTCTTCCCGCACTTCCCGGCGCTGGCGGCCCGCACGCTGGACGCCCTGCTGACCCGCCACCCGTACCCGCTGGGCTACGCCCGCCGCGCCTTCCGCGCGCCCGGCCACCGGCTGGCCGCCGCGCACGCCACGCACTGGCTGTGGCAGGCGTGGCACACCACCCGCGACTACCCGCAACCCGCCTCGTGGTTCGCGGTGCACGCGGGCCTCCTGAACCCCTGGGAATCCCAGGGCCTGGGCCTGCTGCTCGGGCAGGCGATCAGCGACGGGGACGAGGAGGTCTACCAGATCCTGCGGGACACGGCGGGCACGCAGCACCCGGTCGCCCGCATGGGCCGCCACGTGCCCCTGGCCCTGCTGAGCAGCACCAGAGAGGACGCCTGGACGCTCGCCGAGGGCCTGCTACTCGCCGCGCAGCGCCAGGAGGGCCTGCGGCAGGTGATCCTCGAAACCGTGGACGAGGCCAGCGCGGACGCCTTCACCCGCATGCTGCGCCTGATCCTCGGCGAGGACCTGCTGCGCTTCGCCGCCACCCTGCGCGCCGCGTGCGTGTGGTTCGGGCTGAACTACGACGTGACCGACCTGAAGGTCGTCCGGGCGCACCTCAGCCGCACGCTGACCTTCCTGGAAGAACCTGAGGCCGCGCGCCGCGCCGTGCAGGACGGCGAGGGAGTGGACGCGTACCTCGCGCTGTTCACGCTGGGCATGCGGGACGCCGTGCAGGCCGCCGACCTCGCACGCACGGTCCTGACTGACACCGACCCGGCCCGCCGCATGGCCGCCGCGCAGTACCTGACGGCTGCCGAGCTGCTGACCGACGACGACCGCCGCGCGCTGCTGACCGACGCCGACCTGCGCCTCGCCGCGCTGGCGGGAAGCACCGTGAACCGCTGGGCCAGCACCCAGCGGTTCACCTTCGAGGAGTTCGAGGCGTACGCCCTGCGCCTCCCGGACAGCGCCCGGCACGACCCGCTGCTGTTCCCCTGGCTGGGCCACGTCCCCGCCCGCGCGGACGCCCTCGACGCCCTTCCCGCCCTGCGCAGCGAGCGGCCCTTCACGGCCCTGACCCCGCACCTGGGTGGGCTGAGCGCGTACGGTAAGACCTCGTTGCTGCGCAGCCTAAAGGACCACGCGGCGGCGCACCCGCTGGACGCACCCACCCGCGCGCTGCTCCTGACGCTGCTGCAGGACCGCAACAGCAGCGTGTCGCAGGAGGCCGTGACCGTCATGGCCCACTTCACGCCCGACCCCGCCGAGGTCGAGGTGGTGCACACGCTCCTGAAACGCAAGAGTGCCGACCTGCGCCGCGGCCTGATCCGCCTGCTCGCCAGCGACGCCCCGCAGGCGCAGCGGAGCGCCGCCGCCCTGCTGAGCGGCCCGAACACCGAGCAGCGGCAGGCGGGCCTGCAACTCCTGATCGAAACCGGGGGCACGTCGCCCGCCGAGTTCAGCGCGAAGAACGTCACCGAGGCGACCCTGCTGGCCCGCCTGACCGAACCCGCCGCGCAGCTGACCCTCGCCGACGGCCTGGGCCTGTTCGACCCCACGCGCCTCACCCACCCTGAGGCCCCGCAGCCCCGGGAGCGCGACTACCCGGCGGACGTGGCGCGGGGCGCGGCGCTGTTGCGCGACCTGGACGCCCTGCTCGTCGCGAACCGCGAGACGCCGCTGACCGGCCCCGGTTGGGACGGCCAGGAGACGCAGCTGCTCGGCAACGTCCGCCCCTGGCAGCTCCGCCCGGGCCGGAGCGGACAGCCCATGCCGCTGTGGGACGTCTGGACCGGCTGGTGGCAGGGTCGCCCGGACGCGCAGGACGGCGACCTGACCCGGCTGCACTGGGCGCTGAACCACTTCGTGAACCGCACGCAGACCACCGACGCGGAACTTCAGGACGAGCTGGACGGCAGCGGGGCGCAGGCCGCCGCGCCCGACACTGCCGCACTTGATGCGGCCGCACTCGATGCGGCCGTGCTAGACCTGCTGGGCCTCGATCAGGAAGGGCTGGACGACCTGCTCGCCGACGCCGACGCGGACGACCTCGCCGAGCATCAGGCGGCCCGCAGCGCCGCCGAGATCCGGCAGGACCTGCTGCGCCGCACCCTGCACCGCACGCTGGGACCGCTGGTCACCCTGCGGCTGGAGCACCCGGACCTGGCGCGCGTGATCGTGGACGCCCTGCACGGCGCGCACGCCACGCCCCTGGACACGGACCTCGCCCTGGACGCCTGGGAGACCGCGCTGGTCCACCTGCCGCGCGACGTGCAGATGCAGACCGACCCGCTGCGTTCCTGGTGGCAGGAGGACCCCCGCGACCTGCTGAACCCGGTCATGCCGCAGGGCGACTGGCGCGCCTGGACGCCCGCGCAGCAGCGGCGCTTCTGGAACTTGCACCTGCACCGGGGCGCGGGCTACCCGAACCTGCCCCGCCAGCGGGTGAACACGCCGCTGCTGCTGCACGCATACGCGCAGGGCTGGGCGACCACCGACGACCTGCTGGACACACTGATCGGCCCACGCCCGGAACGCGGCCGGCACTCCTACGGGCACGATTTCGGTGACCTGGGCACCTACACCCGCCGCACCCTGAAACCCGAGTGGCCCACCCACCCGGACTGGGAGGCCGCCGTGAACCGCGTCCGCGACCGGGTGCTGGAGGTCGAGCTGGCCCGCGGTGACCTGGAAACGCCCGCCACCGCCCCCGCGCTGGCCCTGAGCAGCGTCCACGGCGCGGACCTGACCCTGCGCCTGCTGGCCGGGCTGGGCAAGAACCCCCTGAAGCGCGGCTACCAGGGCCACAACGAGAGCCGCGACGTGACGTTCAGCCACCTGATCCGCGTGGCGTTCCCGCAGGCAGGGGACACGCCCGAGTCCTTCCGCACGCAGGCCGCCGCGCTGGGCCTCCCGGACGCCCGCCTGCTGGACCTCGCCATGTTCGCGCCGCAGTGGGCGCCCCTGGTCGCGGACGCGCTGGGCTGGCGCGGCCTGAGAGACGGCGTGTACTGGCTGCACGCCCACACCCGCGACAGCAACTGGAGCGTCCCGCAGGACGTCCGCGACGCCTGGGAGGCCGAGATCGGCGAGCGCACACCCCTGAACCCCGCCGACCTGACCGAGGGCGCCGTGGACGTCGCGTGGTTCCGCCAGACCTTCAAAGCACTCGGCGGGGCGAGGTTCAGCGCGCTGCTGGACGCCGCCAAGTACGCCTCCTCAAGCGGCGGACACAAACGCGCCGAGACGTACGCCCGCGCCATCCTCGGCGAACTGCAGGAGGGCGACCTGACCGCCCGCATCACCGAGAAACGCAACCAGGACGCCGTGCGCGCCCTGGGCCTGCTGCCCCTCGCCCGCGCGAAGGGGAAGGCCGCGCGGGAACTGGAGGGCCGCTACCGCCTCATCAGCGACTTCCGCACGGGGGCGCGGCAGTTCGGGGCGCAGCGGCAGGCGAGTGAACGCCGCGCCGCCGACATCGGGCTGCACAACCTCGCGCGCAGCGCCGGGTACGCCGACCCGCAGCGCCTGATGTGGGCCATGGAAGCCCGCACCGCCCCCGACTGGACGCAGACCGTGACAGAGGGCGACCTCCGCGTCGGCATTCACCTCAGCCCGGACGGCGAGGCCAGCCTGACCGTCACCCGCGGCGACAAGGTCCTGAAGGCCCTGCCGCCCGCGCTGAAGAAACGCCCGGACGTGCAGGCCCTCCAGGCCGCCGCGAAGGAACTGAGCGCCACGAGAAAGCGCATGCGCGCCGCGCTGGAGGACACCATGATCCGCGGTGACCACCTCCAGCCGCAGGAACTCACGGACCTCGCCGCGCATCCCGTCATCGCGCCCATGCTGCGCAGCCTCGTGTGGGTGCTGAACGAAACGCACCTCGGCTGGTGGACCGGCGACACCCTCGACACGCCCGCCGGGCCGCAGCCCATCGGCGAGCACGCGCTGCGCCTCGCCCACCCGCACGACCTCTTCACCAGCGGCCACTGGCCCACCTTCCAGGCGCAGGTTATGGACCGCCAGCTCACGCAGCCGTTCAAGCAGGTGTTCCGCGAGTACTACCCCCTCACTGCGGCCGAACAAGGCGCGCGGCGCGTCACCCGCTACGCCGACCAGCACGTCCAGCCCGGCAAGGCCGCCGCCCTGCTGAAAACGCGCGGCTGGATCACCGTCCCCGAGGAAGGCGTCCGCAAGACCTGGCACGCCGAGGGCATCAACGTCTGGCTCGACACCAGCGTCGGCTACGGCACACCCAACGAGGTAGAGGGCACCCCGGTCAACGCCGCGTACTTCATCCGCCGCGACGCCACCGAACCCATGCCGCTTTTGGAGGTGCCGCCCCGCCTCCTGAGCGAGACGCTGCGCGACCTCGACCTGATCGTCTCCGTCGCCCACGTCGGCGGCGTCGACCCCGAAGCCACCCAGAGCACCACCGAGATGCGCGCCGCCCTGCTGCGTGAAACCCTGCGCCTCCTCAAACTGACCAACGTCCGCATCCAGAACGACCACGCCCTGATCGACGGGCACCACGCCCGCTACACCCTGCACCTCGGCAGCGGCACCGTCCACCGCCAGCCCGGCGGGTACCTGTGCATCATCCCCGTCCACAACCAGCACCAGGGCCGCATCTTCCTGCCCTTCGCCGACCCCGACCCCCGCACCGCCGAAGTGATCAGCAAGGCCCTCCTGCTCGCCCAGGACCGCCAGATCCAGGACCCCACCATCCTCGAACAACTCCGCTGACCCGACAGGGAAGAGGCGGGCGCATCACGCTCCCGCCTCTCCTGCTGTGCTGTTCAGTTCAGAACGCGGTGTCCAGCGCGCCCAGCGCGGCGTCGGCGTCGGTCACGCCTGCCTGGGCCATGTCGGGGCGGCCGCCGCCCTTGCCGCCACCCGCCGCGGCGAGCTTCCCGATCAGCTGCCCGGCGTGCGCGCCGCGCCTCACGGCGTCCTTCGTGGCCTTCACGACGAGGCCCTTCTCGCCCGCGACGACGACCATGTCCGCGCCGCTCTGGTCGAGGAGCTTGTCGGCCGCGCCGCGCAGCTCGTTGCCTTCCAGACCCGCGAGTTTCAGCGCCGCGACCTTGAAGCCGCCCAGCTCGCGCGTCTGCGCCGTGCCCCCCGTGCCGCCGCCCATCTGCGCCTCGGCCAGCTGCCGCTTGACCGCCGCGACATCCTTCTCGGCGGCTTTCAACTGCGACTGGAGGCCGCTCACGCGGGCTTCCAGGCCGTCCACGCCCGTATTCAGGAGGCTGGCGACCTTCGCGGCGGCGTTCAGACGCTCGCGCACCCACGCGGTCGCGGCGTCCCCGGCGAGCGCCTCGATGCGGCGCACCCCGGCCGCCACGTTCTCATCCCCGAGGATCACGAACGCGCCGATGTCCCCGGTGCGGCGCACGTGCGCCCCGCCGCACAGTTCCATGCTGCTCACGGGCTGCCCGGCGTACTCCACGCTGCCGCCCACGCGCACGACGCGCACAGTCTCGCCGTACTTCTCGCCGAACAGCGCGGTCGCGCCCGCCGCCTTCGCCTCGGCGATGGGCATCTCCTGCCACGTCACGGGGAAGTTCGCACTCACCCAGCGGCTCACGAGCAGTTCCACCGCCGCGATCTCCTGCGCCGTCAGGGCCGAGCCGTGCGAGAAGTCGAACCGCAGGCGATCCGGGGCGACCAGCGACCCCTTCTGCGCCACGCCGTCCCCCAGCACCGCCCGCAGCGCCGCGTGCAGCAGGTGCGTCGCCGTGTGATGCCGCTCGGTCGCGCGCCGCTCACCGGACACCACGCCGCGCACGCTGACGCCCTCGCGCAGCTCGCCCTGCTCGACCAGCACGTCATGCAGGAACACGCCCTGCGGCGTCTTGCGGGTGTCACGCACCACGCCCGAGCCGCCCTCCCACTCCAGGCGGCCCGTGTCGCCCACCTCACCGCCACCCTCGGCGTAGAACGGCGTGCGGGACAGCACCACCGTCGCCTCCGACCCGGCCGTCAGGTGACTCAGGCGCTCGCCCGCGCCCACCAGCGCCACCACGTCCGCGTCCACGCTCAGCTCGTCATAGCCGACGAACTCCGTGCGGGGCAGACCCTCCAGCGCCTCCTGATTCCCGCCGAACAGTTCACTCTTGCCGTACTTGCTGCCCGCGCGCGCGAGGTTCTGCGCGTTCTCCAGGCTCTCCGCGTACCCGGCCTCGTCCACGCTGACCCCGTACTCCTCAGCGATCTCCAGCGTCAGATCCACCGGGAAACCGTACGTGTCGTACAGCACGAACGCATCCTGACCGGACAACACCGCGCCGCGCTCCATGCCCGACAGCAACCCACCCAGACGCTGAATGCCGCCCTCCAGCGTCTTCAGGAAACGCTCCTCCTCCGCCTTCACGGACGCCTCCACCTTCACCTGATTGTCCCGCAGTTCGGGGTACGCGCCGCCCATGCCCTCGACCACCAGCGGCACGAGCTGGAACAGCGTCGGCTCGCGGAAACCCAGCAGGTACCCATGCCGGATCGCGCGGCGCATGATCTTACGCAGCGTGTACCCCCGCCCCGTGTTGTTAAAAGCTGTGCCGTCCGCCAGCACCATGCTCGCACTCCGAATATGCTCAGCCACCACGCGGTGAGACACGCTCTGCGGGCCCTCGTACGCCTGCCCGCTCAGCTCCGCCACCCGCGCCACGATCGGCGCGAACACGTCGTTGGAGTAGAAGTCGTACACGTCCTGCACCACCGTCGCAATCCGCTCTAGACCCATACCCGTATCGATGTTCTTGAACGGCAGATCCCGCAGCACCGGCGTGCCATCCGGCAGAGGCTCCTGCCGGTCAAACTGCGGAAACACGCAGTTCCAGATTTCCAGGAAACGGGCACTCTCACGCGTCTCCGCGTAGTCCGCCCAGGAGTCGTCCCCGTACTTCGGGCCGCGATCATAGAAGATCTCACTGCACGGCCCGCACGGCCCGTTCGGCCCTTCTTTAGGAGCGTCCGCCGGCCAGAAGTTCTCATCCGCCCCGAACCGCAGGATACGCTCGGGCGGCAGACCGTTCTCCTCCGTCCAGATGGCGAAGGCTTCCTCGTCATCCTGATAGATGGTCGCGTACAGGCGCGACTTGTCCAGCCCCATCCACTCCGGGCTGGTCAGGAACTCCCACGCCCAGGTCAGCGCCTCCCGCTTGAAGTAATCCCCGAACGAGAAGTTCCCCAGCATCTCCAGCAGCGAGCAGTGCCGCAGCGTACGCCCCACATTCTCGATGTCCCCGATCCGCAGGCACTTCTGCGCCGTCGTGACCCGTTTACTCGCCACGCCATCAAACACAGCGGGCGCGCCCATGAACTGATCCTTGAACGGCTGCATGCCCGCCACCGTGAACAGCGTCGTCGGATCCGGCGCGACCGTGCTGTAACTCGGCAACCGCAGGTGCCCCTTCCCCTCGAAGAACTGCAGGTACTTCTCCCGAATCTGCGCCGTCGTCAGCGAAACCGTCATAACGCAAAGTCTAGCGCGCCCACCCAGACCCCACACCCCGCCACGCGGACGGCATCAGCACAGGCCAACCAGCCTACCCAGACAGCCAAACGCGCCCAGGCAGGACGCCCAGGCGCAAGCAAGAGGATTTCAGGCGCTCAGAATGTGAATGATTGGCAGTATGACCTTTAAAATCATCTTGATGGTGGATATTGCGTTTTTGGTATAATGCCGAATTCTATACGGCCTTTTTCTGGCTTAATACTTTGGTCTGGAGAGCTTCGAATGTAAGCTACCATTTGAATTCCGGAGGATTTGAATTCTTTTATTACTGCATAATCTACTGCTTTGGTGTCGACAAGCGCGTTTGCGGCGAAAAGGTCGGTCTTGATATCGAGATCCTTTAAGCCATAAAATTTATAGAACTGGTCGACCATTTTGCAATCGTTCGGATTGGGGCCATACAATAGGCTCCCTTCGCCAAGGAGTATGCTATATCTGTTGGGATATTTTTTGTTATTATTAATGAATAACAGCGTATTTTTCGTGATACTCTGATTTTTGATTTTGTATTTGTATATTCCATCTGAGATGCCCACATTTATGCATTTATAGGTTGTGCAAAATGCGCTTGTAGCTATAGATTTGTCAGTTGATGATCCGGAGCTTGAGCAAGAAATCATGAAAAAGGCTGACAGAACTATTCGCTTCATTTCCTTAACCACCCCATGATGTTTAAGGATCTATGTGATTGTGATATCTTATAGATTTTCTTCCCGTCAACCAGTTTGTGCACAAGACCGATTGTATCGGTAAACTTTACACCTACATTCTGCTGCGCTATGGTAAAATTCTCGTCTGATGAGCTTGATACAATCGCTACGTGACCCACTGAGGAAAATGGATTGCGACCGAATATAATCAAGTCTTGATATTGAGGCTTTTCTGTGGATCCTATTTTAAACTGCCTTAGTCTTCTTTGGGAATTAACGCCGCCATTCGGAGTATTGTTGTCGAAATAATCCTTCGCATCACCTGATCTCGGGGCAAACCTAACTCCCAATCTATCATAGTAGTAGCGCCTGACAAATTCTACGCACTGCCACTTAAGGCCGTACTCGTAATTACTGCCATCCTTTGAGTAATTTCGATCCCCGGCGGCGCTTTCCTCTGGCGATTGCACCCCGTCGTTATAATATGATTTAACTCCATCAAGTGAACCAATTTCAGCACCCAATCCTTATTATTTCGTATGACCCTTTTCTTATCTGCACTTATCTCATTAACTATGCCGGAATGATTAATATTTTGAATCTGATTTTGTTGAGATCCTGATGTATTTAAATCTTGATCCTGCCGGCCTGATTGCTGATTGTTGAATGTATTGTTCAGCTTATCCGAGAAAATTCCAGAGTGGTAGACTGATTTCCATTTCCTCTCGATTCTGTTTGTATCGGGATTGCGAGCAGTATACCACTGCCGTTCAAGATGCCTGCTCCTTTCATCTAAATTGTTTCCATAAACTTCTCTCCAGTGAAGCCGCACTGCGTCTGCGGCCTCTGTAGGAGTTATGGCAAAATCGCCATTTGAGTCTAGCCCGCTGTTGTTCTTATATCCTGAAGGATTGGCAGATTTGGTTTTCCAGACTGAGCTATAAGCTTTATTTGCATTTCCACCCAGGACGCTCATATATATTTCTTCAAGAGTAATGTTTCTGTTTTCTGTCTTGGCTTTGGCGATGGCCTGAGGAACGCCGTGAGTTTTTAAGAATTTTTCTACGTAAGGCAACTGCTCAGTCGCGCTCATCCTCTGGAAATCTTTGGCCGAAACAAGCCCAAAATCTTTGGCTGCTTCTGGGCCAAACTGAATCAGGCCGTAATAACCTAGTCCGTTATCGGCTGTTGGATCTAACCCTCGTGTGCCGTGATTATGATCTGCTGATTCAAAAGTCATGACTGCTAGTAGCAGGTCGCTCGGAATTCCAATTCTTTTGCACATTTCATCTAATTTGGCTATGAAATTTGGCTCTGATAGGGCTGGGAGCCTTTTTCTCATTTCTGGTGTTATTGTTTTTTCCCAATTCGTTGCGCTGCTGTCAGATTGTTGAGAGTCTGTGCTCGAAGAAGCCTCAGTATTTTGTTGGGATTGCGCCGCTTGGGATGTGTTTACCCACGCGGCCATTCGCAATGTCAGTTCTGAGACGGTGAAGGTGTCTTTGGTGGTGACGTTGGTGAAGCTGCTGGTGATAGTTTTGCCGTCGGGGTTGATTTTTCCCTGAAATTCGGCTTTGTTGTCGGTGCCTTTCAGGGTGAAGGTGTTGTCGTCGTGGAGTTGTCCTTCGAGGTGCCAGCCGCTGCTCTGGCCGGGGGTGGCCTGGTAGCGGGCGGTGAGGTGGCCGTTGGGTTTTCGGATGATGCGGAGTTGGAAGGTGACGCCGTTGGCGGCGCCGCGGAAGGTGCGTTGCCAGGTCTGGGTGCCTGCTTTGAGTGGGCGGGGTGCGGGTGGGGTGGGGGTTTTGGGTTGGGGTGGTGTTCCGGTGATGGGTTCTCTGGTGTCGAACATGGTGACCTCCGGTTCAGTTAGCGTACCGGGCGGTGCATTGTGGGAGTGCCTCATGTGAGGCAGGCCCGGTCACGGGTGTACCGGGCCTGCTGTTTTGTGTGTGTCATACGGACTCCGGTTGAAAGGTTTGCAAAATCTTTCAACCCGAGCGGAGCGAGCGGGAGAGAAGCGGGTTCCGGGCGTGGAGTTGACAGATCGGTGGTCTTCCGATCTGTCAACGAAACAAACGGAATCCGTATCAGTCGAGGTCGACGGCCCACCAGGCTTCGCGTTGCGCGGCGAGGCGGGCGCGGGGGTCGCCGATGGTGTCGAGGGCTTTGGCGAGGCCCTGCCAGTCGTGCTCGCTCATAGGGTCGATGGCCAGGGCGCGCTGGTGGAACTGGGCAGCGTCGCGGTCGCGTCCGGCGGCGGTGGCGGCTCGGGCGGCGACGCCGAGCAGCGTGAGTTGTTTGTGTTCGAGGCGGGCGCGGACGTCGTCAGCCCAGGGGCTGTCGGTGCCGGGGAGGTAGTGGCCGTACTGCGCGACGAGTTCGCGGAGTTCTTCGAGGCCCAGGCTGCCCTGTTCGGCTTGCGCGGCGAGCAGTTCGAAGCGTTGCACGTCGTATTCGGGGTTCAGGTCGCTGGCGAGGGCGTAGCGGCGGTTGGTGCTGACGACGGATTCGTTGCTTAAGCTGCGGCGCAGGCGGTGGAGGGTGGTGTGGAAGAGGCTGCTGGCGCGCGCTTCGTCCTTTTCTGGCCAGAGGGCCTCGGCGGCTTCCCAGCTGGTGACTTCCTTGTGTTCGAGGAGGTAGAAGAACAGTTCGAGGGCTTTGCGGCTGACCCAGGTGACGGTGCTGCCTTTCCAGATGACCTGGGCGGTGCCGAGGCCTTTGGCCTGCATCTGGTTTTCGTTCTGCTGGTTCAGGCCGGCGCGGCGCAGGCGGGCGTCAATGGCGCCGGTGAGGTCCTGGGGCGTGAAGGGTTTGGGCAGGTAGTCGTCCGCGCCGAGGTTCATGCCGCGCCGGACGTCGCCGCGTTCGGCGTGGCTGGAGAGCAGCATGAACGGCAGGCTGGCGAGTTGTTCGTTGGCGCGGATTTTCTCCAGGAATTCCAGGCCGGTCATGTAGGGCATGACGACGTCGCTGATGACGAGGTCCGGCGTGAAGACTTTCAGGAGGTCGAGGGCTTCGACGGGGTGGGTGCTGGTGCGCACCTCGTGCCCGGCGCGGGAGAGGATCACGCTGACAAGCTTGAGGATGGCGGCGTCGTCATCCACCACGAGGATGCGGGGCATGCGCTGAGTGTAACAGGCGTCCGGGTGCTGTGCGGGTGCGGGTGCGCGTGGCTGCCCCTGCATGGGTGGGTGGCGTAGGCTGGGCGGGCATGGACACTCAGGATCTGGGGCTGGATTTGGCGGTGGTGCTGGCGCGCGTGTGGACGCTGGATGACGCGCGCCCCGAGGTGGGCGCGGTGCTGGTGGGCGGCGGGCGGGTGCTGGCGGTGGGCTCGCGGGAGGAGATGGTGGCGCTGGCGCCGGGCGCGCGGGTGCTGGATCACCGGGATCTGCTGCTGACGCCGGGTCTGGCGGAGGCGCACATTCATCTCGTGACGTACGGGTTCTCGCTGTCGCAGGTGAGTCTGCACGGGGCGCGGAGTGTCGCGGAGGTGCAGGCGCGCGTGGCGCAGCGCGTGATGAACACGCCGAGCGGCACCTGGATTCGCGGTGGGGGCTTCCTCCTGTCGGAGCTGGGACTGAACGGGTACCCGTCGGCGGCGCTGCTGGACGAGGTCAGTCCGCATCATCCGGTGCTGCTGTACTCGCGGGACCTGCACCTGAGCTGGGCGAACAGCGCGGCGCTGCGGCTCGCCGGGATTCACGAGGGCACGCTGGACCCGGAGGGTGGGCGGATCGTGCGGCCCCTGGGGTGCCTGCTGGAGCACGCGTCGGGCCTCGTGGCGCGCGTGATTCCGGAACCGACGGGCGCGGAGTACCTCGCGGCGGCGCGGGCGGGCGCGGCGGATCTGGCGGCGCGCGGGTACGTGAGTGCCCACACCATGGCCTTCGAGTCGCCCGAGGCCCCCCGCGCGTTGCAGACGCTGGCGCAGCAGGGGGAACTGCCGCTGCGGGTGTGGGCGTGCCTGCCACACGACCGCCTCGGGCATGCCCGCGCCCTGGGCTTGGCCCGCACGCCCGGCGGGCTGTTCCAGTGGGGCGGGGTGAAGTTCTTCGCGGACGGCGCGCTCGGCAGCCGCACCGCGTGGCTGCACGCGCCCGGCTTCGTGGACGGGTCCGGCACCGGCATGCCACTGGACCCACCTGAACTCATCGCGGAAGTGGGACGTGAGGCGATCGAACTGGGCCTGACCCCGGTCACGCACGCCATCGGGGACCGCGCGAACACCGAGGTCCTGAACGCCTACGACCGCCTGCGCCCCCACGCCGAGGCGCGCGGCATCCGCCTGCGCGTCGAGCACGCCCAGCACCTGCGTGCCGAGGACCTCCCGCGCTTCCGGGGCCTGACCGCCAGCGTGCAGCCCATCCACCTCCAGGCGGACGGCCCGATGATCCGCGAACTGATGCCGCACCTGGAGGGCCTCAGTTACGCCGTCCGCTCGCTGCGGGACGCCGGGGCGGTCCTCGCGTTCGGCAGCGATGCGCCGGTCGCGCCGCCGGAGTACCGCGCGAACTTCGCCGCCGCGATCACCCGCGTGGACGACAGCGGAGCGCGCCTCGCCCCCGAGCAGGCCCTGACCGAACACGACGTCCTGTGGGCCCACACGCGCGGCCCCGCCCTCGCCGCCGGCTGGGACGACGAGGGCATCATCCGCCCCGGCGCCCGCGCCGCCTTCACCCTCTGGGACCGCCTCGGGGGCAACGCCCAGGCGCTGGTACTGGAGGGTTGATGGTCGAAAGTTGATGGTTGATAGAGGGTGTGTCCTCCCTCAACCATCAACTTTCAACGATCGACCTTTATTCCTCGTCGGGGAGGTCGGCGTTGCTGTAGACGTTCTGGACGTCGTCGAGGTCCTCGAGGGCGTCGATCAGGGTCATGAGTTTCTTCGCGTCGTCGCTGTTCACGGCGACGGTGTTGCTGGGGATCATGGTGATCTGGACGCTCTCGATGGTGAATCCGGCGGCGGTCAGGGCGTCCTGCACGGCGTACAGGTCGGCGGGTCCGGTGCTGATCTCCAGGCCCTCGTCGGATTCCTGGATGTCCTCGGCGCCGTGTTCGATGGCGGTTTCCTGGGCCTGTTCGCTGGTGTCGGTCAGGAGGATGACGCCTTTCTTCTCGAACTGCCACGCGACGCTGCCGCTGGTGCCGAGGCTGCCGCCGCGTTTGTTGAACACGGCGCGGATGTCGGCGACGGTGCGGTTGACGTTGTCGGTCAGCGTCTCGATGAAGATGGCGGTGCCGCCGGGGCCGTAGCCTTCGTAGGTCTGTTCCTTGTAGTCGGCTGCGCCCTCGCCCGCGCCGACGGCGCGTTTGATGGCGTTCTCGATGTTGTCCACGGGGACGGTGGCGGCCTTCGCGGCGGCGATGGCGTTTTTCAGGCTGAGGTTCCCGGCGGGGTCGCCGGTGCCGCCGGAGCGGACGGCGGCCTGAATGGCGCGGATGTGCTTGCTGTACATCGCGCTGCGTTTACTGTCGTTGGCACCCTTCTTGCGTTTGATCTGAGACCACTTGCTGTGACCGGCCATGTTCAAAGTCTCCTTGCGTGAAACTGCGCCCACTCGGTAAGTCGGGGGCGCGTGCAGGGAGCATTCTAGCGCAGGGCGCTCTGAGCCTGGGGGACGGGTCATGGGGACTCCGGGTGAAAGGTTTGCAAAATCTTTCACCCCGAGCAGAGCGAGCGGGAGAGGAGCGGGTTCCGGGCGTGGAGTTGGCAGATCGGTGGTCTTCCGATCTGTCAACGAAACAAACGGAATCCGTTTCAGCCGTCCTCGTCGGTGGGTTCCTCCGCCGGGTGATCCTGCGGGAGGAACCGGGCGTGACTGTCGGTGGGGGAGAGGTTCTCCCGCTCGTCCGCCTGCGGGCCGGTGTCCAGGCCGCTGATCAGCACCTCGCCCGCTGGTGCGGACGCTGGGGGCATGTGGGCCGTCCCGTCGGGTTGAGTCATGCCGTCCAGCGTACGCTCCCGCGGGCCTGGGCGGGTGTGGGGACGCTCAAGGGGAAGCCCGTGACCTGCCCGTGGCGGGGGGCGCATGCCGCCGTGGTGGAGTCACATGCGCATGACGCTGCGGTCCCCGATGACCATCTGCAGGCCGGTGTCGCTGGGCGCAGTGACCAGCGCGTGCCGGCCGATCAGGCTGCGGTGAATGGGCCGGGCCGGATGCAGGATGCGCGCGAACTCGTCGATCAGGCTGACCGTCACCTGCGCGCTGTCCACGCGGGCGTGCGCGCCGACACTCACGAAGGGGCCCAGCGTGGCGCCGCGTACCACGGCGTGCGGGCCGATCCACACGGGGCCCTGCAGGACACTGTCCTCGACGACCGCGCCGGCCTCGATCACGACCGGGCCGGTCACGGTGCTGCGCTCCACCCGCCCGTCCTGGCAGGGCGTCAGATGGGACAGGTAGTGGGTGTTTGCGCTCAGGAGGTCCTCGGGGCTGCCCGCGTCGCTCCAGAAGCCCTTGAACTCCACGGCCCGCACCTGGCCGCCCTGCGTGAGCAGCTGCGTCAGGGCCTGCGGGAACTCGATCTCGCCGCGCGTGCTGTGTGGCAGGTCCTCCAGCACGTCGATCAGGACGGGTTTAAACGTGAAGACACCGCAGGCTGCGAGGTTGCTTTCCGGCGTGCGGGGCTTCTCGACAAGGCGCAGCAGGCGCCCGGCCCGCACGACCGCCACGCCGAACGCCTGCGGATTCGTGACCTCCTTCACGCCGATCGCGGCGTCCCCGTAGCGCAGGGCGCTGATCAGGGGCGTCAGGGCATCCTCGAAGAGGTTGTCGCCCAGATACAGCAGGGTGGAACTGCCCTCCAGGAAGTGCCGGGCGGTCAGCACGGCGTGCCCGGTGCCCAGCGGGTCGTACTGGCGGATGAACGTCAGGTGTCCACTGTGCTGCGTGGCGTCGCGCAGGTCCTGCTCGCTGGACGGGCTGGTCACGATGCCGATGTCCTGCACGCCGGCCTGCCGCAGCGCCTGCACGGCCCGCACGATGATCGGCACGCCCGCGACCGGCACGGCATGCTTGGGCCGCGTGGCGCTCAGGGGCAGCAGGCGGCTGCCGCGCCCGGCGGCCAGAATCAGCCCTTTCACGGGTGACTCCGGCAGCAGTGGGGGGCGGGGGGCGTGGTCATGACCGGTGCGGGGAGTATACGGGCCGCTCCGATCAGAGGGACCGGGACGCAGCGGGCCTGCAGCGGTGAGGGACAGTGCAGGCCGCGCATCAGCGGGTCAGGGCGTCGCCCAGCGCCTCGGCGAAGGCGTCCTCGTCGTCCAGCCAGGGGTAGTGCCCGGCGTCCAGCACGGTCACGTCCGCGTCTGCGAGGTCCGCGACCCACTGCACCTGCTCGGGGTAGCTGGTGCGGTCGTGCGCGCCGGTGATCACGAACACGGGGCGGCGCAGTTCGGTCAGGAACGGCGGGTACTCGAACTCCCACAGGCCCTGGTTCACGAGCGCCTCCTGCACCTCGCCGCCGCCGATGAGCTGTCCCTCGGCGTCCGCGAACTCCAGGCGCATGCGGCTCGCCTGATCCTTGAACTGCAGGGCGTTCAGCAGGTCGCGGGCGTTCAGCAGCGCGAACGCCGCCTCGATCCGCGCGCCGCCCACCGCCGGGTGCTCGCCCTCGGGAGTCTGGGCGCGCAGGTCGTCGGCCGGGTCGGTCAGGGCCGCGCCGCGCCGCGCACTGGCTTCCTCCAGCAGCGTCAGGGCCAGCTGCGGGAAGTGCACCCAGGGGTTCACGGCGATCACGCGCGCCGTGCGGGTCGGATGGCGCCGGGCGTACTCCAGCGCCACCAGCGCCCCGAACCCGTGCCCCAGCGGGATGATCTGCTCGGCACCCAGGAAGTTCCGCACGGCCTCCAGGTCGCCCACCAGCGTGTCGAGGTCCAGCGTATCGGCGCCCTGCTCAGTGTCCTCCAGCGGGCCGCTGCGCCCGGAGCCGCGCTGATCGAGGAACACCGCGGGTCGTTCGATGTGCTCGCCGAACAGCGCCTGGAAGGAGTAGCTGTTGTACCCGGGGCCGCCATGCAGGAACACCAGGGGCGCTTCGGTGGTCGGGTCGCCCTGCACCTCGAAGTACAGGTCCGCGCCGTTCAGATGCTCGAAATGAACGCCGTCCGCGCCCTGGAACTCCTCGTCACGGTCAAAGTCGTCTGCGTTCAGGCCCGTCATGCGCGCCATTGTATTGATCCTGACCCGGGCCATTCCGACTCAGGCAGCTTTTGCCCCCACCGCCGGGCCCCTCTCACGCCGGCCGGCGACGCCTGACCTACCCTGCGCGCATGACCATCCCGGATCCCGACGTGCAGGGCATCGCCTTCACCCTGGAGGGCGTGGACGAGCTGACCTTCGCCCGCATCCTGCGCGACGTGCTGAGCGACCCGGTCTTCGCGCGCCCGCTGCAGGTGCAGGCGCAGGAACCCCGGCCGGATCGCAGCGCCCGCCTGACGCTGGTCTTCCACGTGGAGCATCGTGAACTGGCCGTGAGCGCCATGCAGCGGTTGAAGACGGTGCTGCTGCGGTTCGGGGTGCAGGTGGACAGCGTCCACGTTCCCGGGGCCTGACAGGCTGTTAAAGAACCATAAACAGCGCCTTTCCCCGAACTGGACACGCTGCGCCCTACGATGAGCCGGAATACCAGGCGCACTCTGGCCCCAGCGCCGCGCAAGGTGCCCACCACCGGAGCACCCCGAGCGCCCCGCCAGCCGGGGCTGAGGAGACGAAACAGTCACTATGGAGCAACGCATTCTGCTGATCGAGGACAATCCGGATATCACCCGCGTCGTGCAGTACGAACTGGAACAGGCCGGGTACCGCGTGCTGGCCGCTCCGGACGGCGTGACCGGCCTCACCGCCGCCCGCGAGCACACCCCGGATCTGGTCATCCTGGACCTGGGTCTGCCCGACTTCGACGGCGCGGAAATCGCCCGCCGCCTGCGCAAGACCAGCAGCGTGCCCATCATCATCCTGACCGCCATGGACGCCGTGGACCGCAAGGTGAACCTGCTGGAGGCCGGTGCGGACGACTACATGACCAAACCCTTCCACCCCGAGGAACTCGTGGCGCGCGTGAAGGTGCAGCTCCGGCACCAGCAGCACGGCGAGGTCATCAGCATCGGGCCGCTGGAGATCCACCCGCAGAAACGCCTGTGCCACTACAACGGCCACGAGGTGCGCCTGTCCCCGAAGGAATTCGACCTGCTGACCTTCCTGGCCCGCCAGCCGGGCCGCGTGTACTCCCGTCAGGAGATCGAACGGGAAGTCTGGAACGGCGAATTGCCCAGCAACAGCAACGTCGTGGACGTGCACATGGCGAATATGCGCGCCAAGCTGCGCGACCTCGACGGGTACGGCATCATCCGCACCGTGCGCGGCATCGGCTACGCCCTGAAGACCCCCTGACCTCACCACATTGCCAGAGTCGTCGGGGGAGCCTCCCGGCGGCTCTGAATTGTTGCCCCGGCCTCTAGGAGGTGACTGGGTCGAGGTTGTGACCATGGTGGACCAGCCATCAATCCTGCTTCAGGCAGCACTCATCAGCGGGGGAGCGGCATGCGGCATCCTGTCGGTCATACCGGGGGAGTACGCCGCCCGCACAGGGAGCACCTGATCGTCAGTCCGGAACCCAAAGGGAACCCGGTCAGGAGCAGCAAAAGGCCAGACCCGGCAGTCGCCACCACGTGCGCGCTGCCGGCCTTCATGCATGGAGCCGCGCCGCACGGGTGGACCCCGGAGGTTCCCCGTGGAGATCCTGATGACCCCCTGGCTCGGCACGCCCGCCTGGATGTGGCTGCTCTTCCTGACCGTCGTGGCCGCGCTGCTGGCCTTCGACCTGGGCGTTCTGACCCGACGCCGTGCCCGCCGCGCCGCCGAGCAGGGCGAGGAGCAGACGATCAGCGTCGCCAGCAGCCTGAAACTGAGTGCCTTCTACATCGTCCTGGCGCTGATCTTCGGCGCGTGGATCTGGTCCACCCTCGGCGCCGAGAGCGGCATGGCGTACCTGACCGGCTTCGCCGTCGAGAAGGCCCTAGCACTCGACAACGTGTTCGTGATCAGCATCATCTTCGCGGCGCTGGCCATCCCCCGGCACCTCCAGCACCGCGTGCTGTTCTGGGGCATCCTGGGCGTCATCGTCCTGCGCGGCATCATGATCGGCCTGGGCGCGGCGCTCGTCACGCAGTTCGACTGGATCATGTGGATCTTCGGCGCGTTCCTGCTGCTGACCGGCGTGAAACTGCTATTCACGAAGGGCGGCCACGACCAGGCGCCCGACCTGGAGCGGCACCCGGTCGTGCGGGCCCTGCGGCGCGTCATGCCGATCAGTCCCCGCCTGGACGGGCAGAAGTTCCTGACCCGTCAGCCCGACGCGCAGGGCCGCGTCCGGCTGCACGCCACGCCGCTGCTGCTGGCCCTGCTGATGGTCGAGTTCGCGGACCTGGTGTTCGCCGTGGACAGCATCCCCGCGATCTTCGCGATCACGCAGGACCCGTTCATCGTGTACACCAGCAACATCTTCGCGATCCTGGGCCTGCGCGCCCTGTACTTCGCGCTGGACGCCCTGATTCACCGCTTCAGCGCCCTGAAACCCGCGCTGGCGCTGGTGCTGGTGTTCATCGGCGGCAAGATCTTCTACAACCAGTTCTACGGCAAGCTCGACCCCGCCATCAGCCTGGGCGTCACGGTCGGCATTCTCGCGGGCGGCGTGCTCGTCAGCCTCTGGCGCACCCGCACCGCGGCCCAGGCCACCGACTGACGCAGGCAGCACAGCAGGGCTGGAGGATGGATGCAGAGTCCATCCTCCAGCCCCTGTGTCCCGTTATCCGCCCTGGAGGTACAGGAACGCCTCGGGCAGCGCCTCGCGCCACGTCACCCAGTTGTGCCCGCTGGGGTACTCGCGGTACTGGTGCGCCAGGCCCAGATCCGCGAACAGGGCCGCCATGCGGCGGTTCGGTCCGGTCAGCCACTCCAGCGTCCCGGTGTCCAGACTGGTCGTCAGGTGCGTGGGCGGATTCGCGCGCAGCTGCTCCAGCAACCACTCGCCCGCCGTGGTCGTGTCGATCACGCCGTCCCGGGTCGCGCCGGGCCGCGCGATGAACGCCCCGCTGTGCGCCGCCACGCGACTGAACAGCTCCGGATGCCGCGCCCCGAGGAACAGGCTGGTCAGGCCGCCCAGGCTCGCACCCCACAGGCCCCGCACGGACGCCGTGACCAGCTCACCCTCCACGCGCGGCATGACCTCCGACGTCAGGAAGTCCAGGTAACGGGGATTCAGGTAGTACTCCTCGTTCCGGTCCCCCGGCTCCACGAACGCAAACGCGGCGCCCGGCGCCAGCCCGGCCTCTGCGGCGCGGTCCATCACGTCCCCCAGCTTCCCCGTGCGGTAGAACGCCACGCCGTCCTGCACGTAGTACACCGGCAGCGCGCCCCCCGCGTACCCGTGCGGGGTGTACACGATCACCCGGCGCGTCCCGGGAAATACCGTGCCCTCCCAGGTCACGCGGTGCGCCGTGCCCCTGCGCGTCGCGTCCGGCATCTGCCACAGCGGGTGCCGCGCGTACTCACCCACCACCGCCGCGCGCGGGTACGGCCACCACGGATTCAGCGACCGCTGCGCGTTGTCCGGGTCCGCGAACGCCTCACCGGCCGCGTCTACCCACGCGTACTCCACCCACGCCCCACGCGGCAGGCGCAACCGCAGCGGCGCGCCGTCCAGCACCGGAATCGGCTCACGCTTGCGCCAGTCCGTCACGTCCCCGATCAACCCCACTGCACCCGCCGGAGGCGAGAACGTCACCCACTGCCCATCCACCGAAACAGCCATGCCCGCAAGTGTACGGCGAGGGGGTTGTGGGCAGTGGAAAGTGGATTTGTGCGTGATGAATGTGACGCGTTGGCCCTGCCCTGCATAGCAAAGGAAGCGGGCCGACGTGTCATGCACGCCAGCCCACTCCCCACTGCCTCCTTCGGCCCTGTTACTCGCTGCGGTCGGGTGCGGCGGGCGTCACGAGGCCCTGCGTGCTGCCGTAACTGCGGTACTGGTCGCGCAGTTCACGCTTGAGGATCTTGCCGGTCGCGCCGATGGGCAGCTGGTCGGTGACGATGGTCGCGTCAGGCAGCCACCACTTCGCAAAGCGCGGCGCGATGAAGTCGATCAGTTCGTCGTGCGTGACGCTCTGACCGGGCTTGGTGGTCACGACGGCCAGCGGGCGTTCGTCCCACTTGGGGTCGTCCATGGCGATCACGGCGCACATGGCGACCGCCGGGTGGGCCATGATGGCGTTCTCGAGGTCCACGCTGCCGATCCACTCGCCGCCGCTCTTGATGAGGTCCTTGGCGCGGTCCTGGATGTGCATGTACCCGCGCTCGTCCAGCGTGGCGATGTCGCCCGTGTCGAACCACTGCTGCCCGTCCAGCTCGAAGAAGTTGCTCTGGCCCTCGCCCTTGAAGTAGCTGCTGGCCACCCATGGCCCGCGGATGATCAGGCGGCCCATGGTCTTCCCGTCGTGCGGGAGGCGCGCGCCTTGGTCGTCCAGGAGGTCCAGTTCGATCATGGGAACGGTCCGGCCCTGCTTGGCGCGCAGGGCGAACCCCTCGTCGCTGCTGGCGTCCACGCCGTGCGGGACGCCGCTGGCGGTGCCCAGCGGGTGCGTCTCGGTCATGCCCCACGCCTGCAGCAGCGCCAGGTTGTGGCGGGTCTGGAACGCGCGGATCATGGCCTCGGGCGCGGCGCTGCCGCCCACGATCAGGCGCTCCAGGCCGCCCAGTCGGTACGGCTGCCCGTCCTGCGCGGCCCGGTCGAGTTCCGCCAGCAGACCCATCCAGATGGTGGGCACGCCCGCCGTGATCGTCACGCCCTCATCCTGCAGGAGGCTGGCGACGCTGCGGCCGTCCGCGAACACCCCGGCGTACACCTGCTTCGCGCCGTACATGGCGCAGGTGTACGGCAGGCCCCACGCGTTCACGTGGAACATCGGCACGATCGGCAGGACCGTGTCCGCCTCGCCGACGTTCAGGGCGTCCTTGGGAGCGCTGGCCAGCGAGTGCAGCACCGTCGAGCGGTGCGTGTACACGACGCCCTTCGGGTTGCCGGTGGTGCCGCTCGTGTAGCACATGGCCGCCGCGTCCCGCTCGTCCAGCTCGGGGTAGCGGGCCAGGGGTTCACTGCCCGCCACGAACGTGTCGTAATCGTGCACGCCCGGCAGCGGGATGGGCTGCGGCGTGGGCCCCAGGATCAGGATGTGCTCCAGTGTCGGGCACGCGGCCTTGATGGCGGGAATCATCGCGGCGAACACGTTCTCGATCAGGAGGACGCGGTCCTCGGCGTGATTCAGGATCCAGCCGATCTGCTCGGGGTGCAGGCGGATGTTCACGGTGTGCAGCACCAGCCCGGCGCTGGGCACGCCCAGGTACGCCTCCAGGTGCCGGAAGGAGTTCACGGCCAGCGTCGCCACGCGGTCCCCCTTCGCGAGACCCAGGCCCAGCAGGCCCCCCGCGAGACGCCGGGCGCGGTCCGCGACCTGCCCGTACGTGGTGCGGTGCTTGTGCGGCACGGGATTGCCCTGCTCGTCCCGTCCGGCCACGAGGAGGCTGACGACCTCGCGGCCGGCGTACTGCGTGCGGATGCGTTCCAGAATGGTCGGCACGGTCAGTTGAACGTCCATCATGTTGCCCTGCATGAACACCTCCATGGTGCGCCCCACGCGCGGTGACGGGTCACCGCCGGGCCCACCGGTTCACTGTGAATGCCGGAAGTATAGGCAAAATTGAACCCGGATCAGTCAGCAGGCCCACGCACCCGCGTCGCCTGCGCGCCGCCCACGCGGGGACGTGGACCGGCCGGGACCGGCAGAGGCGCCGCGCCCGGATCATCCCGGCGCGGGAACAGGCGCAGCAGATGGGCGTCCGCGCGGCGCAACCACCACACGTTCAGGGCCTCCAGGACAGGGAACATGCTCCACGGTGCGCCCGGCTGGACTGGCCCGTCAAGAGGGGGCTACTGGCCCAGCAGGTACAGTTCGAGGATCTGCACGGCGGCCGCCTCGTCCTCGTCCTGCGCGCCGAGGTCGCGGGCGCGGCGGGTGGTGAAGCGCTCGTCCTGATAGATCACGCGGTAGCCCTTCTCGGTCAGGACGCGGCCGAAGGCCTGCACGCGGTCCGCGCTGGGACTCTGGCCGCCGTCCGTGCGCAGTGGCAGGCCCAGCACGAGCTGCTGCGCGCCGGTCTCCGCGACCTTCAGCCGCACGGCCTTCAGGTCCAGCGGGAGGCGCTTGCGGTCCACGCTGCCCCGCCCGAACGCGAGCCGCCCGGCGCTGACCGCGAACCCGATGCGGTGCTTGCTGACGTCCAGGGCCAGCGTGACCGGCACCGTGGTCGGCGCTTCGTTCGGCGCGTCGTCGGGGGTGGGGGCGCTCATGCGCCGGAGTGTAGCAAACGGCCCCCGGCGGCCAAACGCGCGTTAGGCTGGGGCCCATGACCGACACCGTGATCACCGAAACCACGCAGGCCGGGGTCCGTACCCTGACCCTGAACCGCCCGGACAAGCTGAACGCCGCGAACGACGCCCTGCTGCTGGCCCTGACGGACGCCCTGCGCCGCGCCGACGCCGAGGACAGCGTGCGCGTGGTCGTCATCACGGGCGCGGGGCGCGGCTTCTGCGCCGGGCAGGACCTCGGGAACGTGTCGGGCCGCGACATGACCTTCACCGAGCACCTGAACCACACCTACAACCCCCTGATCCGCACCATCCGGACGCTGGGCAAACCCGTGATCAGCGCCGTGAACGGCGTCGCGGCGGGCGCCGGGGCCAGCCTTGCCCTGGCCGGGGACATCAGGCTGTGGGCGCAGTCCGCCAGCCTGATCGAGGTGTTCTCGAACATCGCGCTGGTGCCGGACTCGGGCAGCACGTGGTTCCTGCCGCGCCTCGTCGGCTACCACCGCGCCTTCGAACTGATGGCGCTGGCCGAACGCGTCCACCCCGAGGACGCGCTGCGCCTGGGCCTGTGCGAACAGGTGTTCCCCGACGACACCTTCCGCGCGGACGTGCAGGCGTACGCCGAACGCCTCGCCGCGCGCCCCGCGAACGCCCTGAAACTCACCAAGCAGGCGCTGGTGTTCGCGCAGACCAGCACCCTCGACGAGGCGCTGGATCAGGAAGCCGTGCTGCAACAGATCGCCGGGGACCACTGGGAACACGAGGAAGGCGTCACGGCCTTCAAGGAGAAGCGCCCCGCGCAGTTCGTGCGGGACGCGAAGTAAGGGGAAAGTAGGGAGTGGGCCGTGGGTGGGGTTGACGCGGGCGGGTTCTTCGCGCGGACGCTGTTGACCATCACCCATCACCCATTCACTTCTCCAACGGGTCGGGGTTGCGGCTGGCGGCCTTGCCTTCCTCGATCATGTTGTCGTGGCGGGCCATGCCGTCGCGCGCGGCCTCGTTGCCCATGCTGGCGGTGGCGTCGCCGGGGACGATCTTCTCGTCGCTGTGCTGCACGGTCGGGTCGGGCGTGGTGGGCGTGCGGGTGTCGTCACTCATGTGAACCTCCGGGGTCTGGGTGGGGTGGGGGACGCTGGCGGGCACGGTGGGTTCCGTGCGGGCCGTCTGCGGCGTGGTCGTGAAGTTCGGCTGGTTGGAGGGAGTCGCGGGTGCCGTTACCGGGGTCAGGTCGGTTGCTGCGGGGGCCGCGTCGGGGTCGTCCTGCTCGCCGAGTTCGGTGATGAGGCGTTCGCGGGCCCTGATCTCCTCCTCGACGCGGCGGATGTCCTCGCGCACGCCGTTCAGGACGTCAATGTCCGCTCCGGCGTGGTACGAGCGGCCCAGGCGGGCGAACAGACCGTCGAGTTCGCGGCTGAGGCTGAAGATCTCCACGCGCAGCCGCGTGGCGGACGCGACCTCCTCGCCGCGGCGCTGCACGCGTTCGGCGCCCTTCTTCACGGTGCTGAGAATGTTGTCGAGCATGCTCATCAGTCTGCACCGCCGCGCGCGGGTGGGCGTGAGGTGCAGCTAAGGGAAGCGCTGGGCGTCCCTCCACGGAATCCCAACCTGCGCGTTGCTAGAGTGGGCGCATCATGAACGCTGCCGAGACCAGAGCGCTGCTGGGCGCACTGCGCGCCGCCCACGCCCGCGGCCAGCGAGCCGCCATTGCGACCGTGGTGGGCGTGCGGGGCAGCGCCTACCGCCGCGAGGGCACCCGCATGCTGATCCTCGACGATGGCGCGCAGGTGTGCATGCTGTCCGGCGGCTGCCTGGAGGCCGAGGTGGTCGAGGTCGCGCTGGACGTGATCCGCACCGGCGACAGCACCCTGACGCACTACGACCTGTCGGAGGACGCCACCTGGGGCCTGGGGATCGGCTGCGGCGGCAGCGTGGACGTCCGCGTGGAACGCGTGAACCCGGACGATGCCGTCACGGCGGCGTGGCTGGCGGCGCTGGAGGCCGGGCGCAGGGCCGCGCTGATCGTGCCCCTGAGCCCCGGCGCGGGGCGACTGCTGGTCACCCCGGACGGGCAGGCGCTGGGGGACCTGCGGGCCGACCTGCGGCCCTTCGCGCTGGCCGCGGCCCAGGAGCGTCTGACGCACCTGGAACCGCGCGCCGCGACCCTGACCGCGCCGGACGGGTCGGCGGTGTTCGTGGACGTCAGCACGCCCCCGCCGCAGCTGGTGCTGTACGGCGCGGGGCACGACGCCATGCCGCTGGCGGCGCAGGCGCACGCGCTGGGGTACGACGTGCACGTCATCGACCCGCGCGGCGCGTACCTCACGCCCGGCCGTTTTCCCGGCGCGACCCTGCACGCCCTGACTCCCGAGGACCTGGGCGCGTTCACACCGGGCGAGCGGGCGCACCTGATCGTCATGAACCACCACCTCGACCGCGACCGGGTGTGCCTCGCCCACGCGCTGCACTCCGGCGCGCCGTACGTGGGCGTACTGGGGCCGCGCAGCCGCGCGCTGGACCTCCTGACCACCCTGGCCGCGGAGGGGGTGACCTTCACGCCCGAGCAGCTGGCCCGCCTGCGCTCCCCGATCGGCCTGCGGCTGGGGGCCGAGGCGCCCGAGGAGGTCGCGCTGAGCATCCTGGCGGAACTCATGGCGTGGCGGCGCGGGTACGACGGGTCGTTCCTCAGCGGGCACGCGGGCCGCATCCACCACGAACCCACCCACCCGGTCACGCCGCCCCTGCCTGGCGGGCCACCTGCCGAACTGCCTGCCGGACCGGAATCCGTCACCGGCGCGGGAACGTCCCCCACGCGGTAAACACCCCGCCCGCCGGGGGGCTGCTGTACTGCGGCATGACCCGCGCAACCAGTGACACTACCCCCGAACTGGAGCTGTCCACGGAGACGCTGCCGACCGAGGATCTGCCGGTCACGGACCTCAGCGACCTGCGGCCCGACGCGCCCATCCTCGCGCCCATGTTCCGGGAGTTCGGGGGCCGCCCGCGCTTCAACGGCCAGGCCGTGACCCTGCGCGTGCCCGGCCACAACCCCCTGGTGCGCGAGGCGCTCGGTCAGCCCGGCGAGGGCCGTGTGCTCGTCGTGGACGGCGGCGGGAGCCTGGAGTGCGCGCTGCTGGGCGGGCAGCTGGGTGAACTGGCGGTGGACAGTGGCTGGGCGGGCGTGATCGTGAACGGCTGTGTGCGCGACACCAGCGAACTGGCGCAACTGAACCTCGGCGTGCGCGCCCTGGCTGCCCACCCGCGCCGCAGCGGCAAGGAACGCCTCGGTGAACGCGACGTGCCCGTCACGTTCGCGGGCGTGACCATCCACCCCGGCGACGTCATCCACGCCGACGAGGACGGCATCCTGATCCTCCCCGCCTGACGGGGACACCCGGAGGTGCGGCGCGCGGTACGCTGCCGATCATGACCGACCCCGCCCCGCGTCCCGACGCGCCGCCCCGCCGCCGCCCGCTGTGGGTGGCCGCCGGGTTCCTGCTGACCGGACTGGGCGTCCTGGGCCTGATCCTCCCCGGCTTCCCCGGCACCGTCTGGTTCGTGCTGGCCGCCGCCGCGTTCAGTAAGGGCGATCCCCGCTGGGAGGCGTGGCTGCTGTCCCGGCCCGTCATCGGCGCGATGGTGCGCGACTACCGCGCGGGGCTGGGCATGCCGCTGCGCGCCAAGTGGATCGCCTGCACCTGCATCGCGCTCGCCGTGGCGTTCAGCGTGCCGCGCATCCCGGTCCTGATCGGGCAGGTCGCGTGGGTGCTGATCGGACTGGCGGGCGTCGCGTACATCACCATGAAGATTCCCACCCGCCGCGACCCGCGCCGCGGCGCGTAGACTCCACGCATGCTTCAGGGTGTCCTCGCCCGGCTGGACGACGCCGGGAACCACGTGCCGCGCTTCACCGCCCCCCGCTGCCTCCTCGAACGGCAGGCGGTGGGCGGCTGCGACGCCTGCCATGCCACCTGCCCGCACGACGCCATCAGCCTCGGCATGCTGGGCAGCAGCATCCAGATCGACCCGGACCTCTGCACCGGCTGCGGCCTGTGCGTGCAGGTCTGCCCCAGCGGCGCCCTGGAATACAACCTCGAACCGGCCCTGCAGAGCGTGCGTGACCAGCAGGACCCCGCGCAGCGCGCCGCGCCCGACGCCAGCCTCACCTGCGCCCGCAGCGGTGCGGGCGGCCCCAGCCTGCCGTGCCTGGGCCGCGTCACGCCCGCGCTGCTCTCGGCGGCCGGCGCGTGGGGCGCACCCCTGGCCCTCATCCACGGGGACTGCGCCGCGTGCCCCGTCGGCGCACCCGACGTGCCCGAGAGGCTGGCCCGCGTGCTCGACACCGCCCAGGACCTGCGCGCCCCCACCGGCAAACCCGCGCAGGTCACCATCCGGCCCGCCACGGCCGACGACGCCCGCCGCTCCCTGACCGTCTCCCGGCGCGGCGCGTTCGGCGCGCTGTTCCGCGCGGGCAAACAGCACCTCGCGCAGAGCATCCCCGAGAGCCCCCTCCCGTTCGTCGACTGGAGCGTTCCCGAGGACCGCACCCCCCAGGAATGGACGTGGCGCGCCCGCAGCCTCAAACCCACCCCACCCGACGACGCCGCGATCCCCTGGCCCGCGCCGCTCGTGGACGACACCTGCATCGACTGCCCCGTCTGCGCGAACGTCTGCCCGACCGACGCCATCACCCGCGACCTGCAACCCGACGGCGGCGTGCACCTCCTGCTGAACCTGAGCGCCTGCACCGGCTGCATGGCCTGCCTGCACTCCTGCCCCCCGCAGGCCATCCACGCGCAGACCCACTGGCGCCCCGCCGCGTTCAGCGCGCCCCTGCTGCTGCGCGAAAGTGACAGCGTGATGTGACCGCAGATTTCAGCGGCGCTGAGGAACTCCCCCGGCGCCGCTGAATCAGGTGGTCTTCTGCGTCAGGGGTGCGCGTGGGGCGCGGGGTCCCAGTCCGCCTCCTTCAGACCCGCGCGCACGCTGAGCTTCAGGTACTGCCCGCTCAGGGCGTGGCCCGGCACGCCGCACGCGATCAGGTACTCGCCCGCGCGGCTGGCCTGAAAGCGGACCGTCTGCGCCGCCGCGTCCCGGCCCACCCCCCGCGTGACGTTCCGGCTGACCGCGCCCGGGAACGCGGCGTCCGCCGCGCGGGGTTGCGCCGGCAGGGGAGAGGTGAACGGCAGGACGATGACGCTGTGCGGCGCGGTCCCGGCGTTGCGGAACTGCAGGTCGACCGTCCAGCCGAGCGGCACGAGCAGCGTCCCCTGACCGCCGGACGACCCGGTGAAGTTCAGGCCCGCGTTGCTGCCGTCGCGGCCCGCCACGACCTGCACCGTCACCGTCCGGCTCGGCAGGTCCTGACGCAGCAGGTCGCGCAGCAGGTCCGACCCGGCCGGGTGGGCCGCGGCGGGGGTGCCCAGCAGCGCGCCGAGCAGCAGCGTCCGCCGCCACATCAGGGCTGCCCCGTGATCGTCAGGCCCGCGAGGCACATCTCGTCCTGCGTGCCCTCGCCCCACACGACGTACTTCGGCTGTTCACTGAGGGTGTTGTCCCACGTGCAGGTCACGCGCAGCACGTCGCCGCGGCGCAGCACGATGGGCTGCTCGTACCAGTAGAACCCCTGCCAGTGGAAGTTCCACTCGGGAATGTCGAGCAGCACCTGTTCACGCGGCGTGCCGGGGTTCAGGGTGACGGTGCCGCTCGTGCCGAGCGTGTGCATGTGCAGCGTCACGCCGACCGCCTGCGCGTCCTGCGGCACGATCCGGTCACAGCTGCTCGTCGCCGCGTCGGCCCGCTGCTTGGCGTACGTGGCGCGGGTCTGCCCGCACAGCGCCAGGACGCCCTCGACGAGCCGCGTGGCGCGCGGGCCGTCCTGCCGGGCGTTCTGCGCCAGGCTGGCGTCCCGCGTGCACAGGTCCCCTCCGGCTCCGGCGGGGCAGGGGATCTCGACGGGCGCGACCAGCGACAGGCCGCGCAGGGGCGTGCGCTGCGCGCCGGGCGGCGCGTACTGCAGGTGCATGCGCGTCACGTCCGGCTCGCGGCCCGCGAGCGTGTTGTAGTGCACCTGCATGACCAGCAGGTTCCCGCGGCTGATCTTCCGGCCGGTGCCGGTGGGGAACACGGTCGCCTCGGCGCCCGGCACCCAGGAGCCCACGCCGAACACGTCCCCGACCGCCTGCGCGATCACGTCGCCCGCGTCGCCGTGCGCGCCGTCCCGTGCGGCGTTGCCCATCAGGCCGCTGTCGGTCAGCGCGGCGATCAGCCGGGCCGTGTCGCCGCCCGCCTCGCCGTACAGCGTGACGGCCCGCAGGGGGTTCCCACCGGCGTCCTTGAGCGCCGTCAGGAGTTTGGGGACGTCCACGCCGGCCGCCTGCAGTTTCGGCACGGCGCTCAGGAGCTGGCCGGTGTCGGGTCTGCGCGTGGAGGTGGCGCCGTTCAGGCCGGTGCCGCCGAAGCAGGGCCAGCCGGGCTGCCCGTCGCGGCCGTCGAGCGTCCGGGCCTGCGTGGCCTGTTCGGGCGTGACCTGATTGACGATCACGTGATGCACGACGCCGGTGTTGCCGGGGATGACCTCGAAGCCCTCCAGGAAGCGGTCCTGGGTGACCTGCGGGTCGATCAGGAAGCAGCGGTAGTCGTCGGTCAGGGTCGCGGACGGCGTGTACGGCGCGCTCATGGACACGGTCTGGTCGGCCCGGACGTGCGGCGCGGCCAGCTGAACCGGCGGGACGGCCGTGCCCAGCTGCGTGGCCGGGTGCGGGCTGGTGCTGGTCGGGGCGTGGTGCGGGGCGGTCGGGGCGGACTGGGCGAGCCCCGCGCCGGGGAGCCCTGAGCCGAGCAGCACGGCGCCGAGGCTCAGCGCGCCGCCCAGCAGCAGGCGGTTCAGGATGGGGGTCATGGGCGGCTCTCCGGCTGGGTGGCGGGGGGGGTGTCGGGCGCACCGGCGGCGGCCCAGTCGGCGAGCAGCTTCAGGTCGGCGTCGCTGAGCGTCCGCGCGTACTTCAGTTTCGGGGTGCGGGGGCCTGGCGGCCAGGGCGGCATGATCCGCGCGGCGGTGACCGCGGCGATCTGCTGCGCGCGCGGCGCGACCTGCTCGTACGTCGTCAGGGCGAACGGGGCGATCCCGCCCGGCCGGTGGCAGGACGTGCAGCGGGCCTCCAGCAGCGCGCCCACCTGGGCGTAGGTGGGCGGCGCCGCCTGGACCGGTGTGGCGGGCGTGGCTGTGACTGGAGCGGGTGTGGCGGGGGACGTCTGCGCGACGGCGAACGCCGCGAGGGTCGCGGCCAGCGCGGCGGCCGACCAACGGAATGGACTCATGCCTCCACGCTACGGCGCACCTGTGGAGAAGTTGTGCAGCGCCGCCCGGGCCCGCCCCCGCGCGCGGCCTATCCTGGGGTCATGCGCGTGCTGGTGGTGGAGGATGACCTGGAGATCGCGCGGGCCGTGTGCGCGTACCTGCACCGGGACGGGCACGTGCCCGTCCACGCGGGCACCGCGCCCGCCGCGCGGGACGCCGTCGCCCGCGAGCAGCCGGACCTGATTCTGCTGGACGTGATGCTTCCCGGCGGCAGCGGCCTGGACGTCCTGACCGACCTGCGGCGGGAGCGGCGCACCCCGGTGCTCATCCTGAGCGCCCTTGGTGACGAGGCGACGCTCGTGCAGGCCTTCCAGTCCGGCGCGGACGACTACGTCGTGAAACCCTTCCGGCCGCTGGAACTGCTGGCCCGCGTGAACGCCGTCGCGCGGCGCGCCGGACTGGACCGCACCCTGCTGAGCGGCCCGGGCGGCGTGACCGTGAACCTCCGCTCGCGGCAGGTGACGCGCGGCGGCGCGCCGCTGGACCTGACCGCCATGGAGTTCGAACTGTACGCGCGCCTGCTGGCCGAGGCGGGCGAGGCCGTGTCCCGCGAGCGGCTGGTGACGGCCCTGGGCCTGAACGGTGAACGCACCATCGACTCCCACGTGAAGAACCTGCGGCGCAAACTGGGCGACCAGCACGGCATCGACACGGTGTTCGGCGTCGGGTACCGCCTGGGCGTCCCGGCGGACCGGTGAGCGCCGCCATGCGCCAACCCGCCACGCTGCGCGCCCAGCACGCGCGCCTCGCGGTGCAGGTGGTGCTGCTCACGCTGGCCCTGCAACTGCTGGGCCTGTCGGTCCTGGCGGGGGTGTTGCGGCAGGCGGTCGGTCCGGGCGCGCTGAACAACGTCCGGGTCGCGGCGCGGGAGGTGGTGGGGGATCAGGCGGCGCGGCCCGTGGCGCGGCTGCTGCTGCCCGCCGTGGGCACGTCGGCGGTGCTGGCAACCCTGCTGGCGCTCGTGATCGCCACGCAGCTCGCGGCGCGGACCGCGCGACCCCTGACGGACGCCGCGGCGACCGCCGCTCGGCTGGCCCGCGGCGAACTGGCGGCGCGCACCGCGGCGCAGCCGGTCGCGGCGGGCGAGGTGCAGTGGCTGCGCGAGCACCTCGATCAGCTGGGCGAGACCCTCGAACGACTGGACCGCGAACGGGCGTTCGAGTCGGCCGCCATCGCGCACGAACTGCGCACGCCGCTGGCGGCCATGCAGGCGCGGCTGCACGCCCTGATCGACGGCGTGTACCCGCTGACCCCGCAGGAACTCGGGCCGCTGGTGACGCAGCTGGACCTCCTCACGTACCTGGCGGACAACCTGCGGACCCTGACCCTCGCGGACGCCGGGCAGCTGCGGCTGCACCGCGAGGACCTGCCGCTGCACGCGCTGCTGCCGGACATGCTCGCGCACGTGCAGCCGCTCGCGCAGCAGCAGGGCGTGACGGTCCGGCTGGACGCGGGTGAACCGGCGGTGGTGACCGCCGACGCCCGCTACGTGCGCATGGCGCTGGGCAACGTGCTGGACAACGCCGTGCGCCACGCGGCGCGCGAGGTCGTCGTCTCGTGGCGCGGCGCGTCCGTGGAGGTCCGCGACGACGGCCCCGGCGTGAGCGACGAGGACGCCCTCCGGATCGGGACGCGCTTCTACCGCGCGGGTTCGGCGGGCGCCCGCGCGTCGGGCGGCAGCGGGCTGGGGCTGGCCGTCACGCAGGTGATCTGCGCGGCGCACGGCGGCGACCTGCAGGTGCTGCCCGGCGCGGCCGGGGGCCGCTTCGTCCTGCGTCTCGCCCCGCCGGGCGAACGACCATCCTGCACGCGCCGCCTTCCCAGTCAGCATGGGAAGGCGGCGCGTGCCGGGGGACGTGCCGGGCTCAGTCGGCGGCGGGCAGGAGTTCGAGTTCCGCCTCGCGCTGAGTGACGTTCGCCCCGAGGCCCTGGAGGCGCTCGGCGAGGCGTTCGTAGCCGCGGTTGAGGTACTGCACGCCGTCGATGACGGTGTCGCCGTCGCAGGTGAGGCCCGCGATGAACAGCGCCGCGCCCGCGCGCAGGTCGGCGGCCTTCACGGGCGCGGAGCGCAGCGCGCCGCCCTGGATGATCTGCGTGTAGCCGCTGACGGTGATGGTCGCGCCCATGCGGTGCAGTTCGGCCACGTGCGTCAGGCGGTCGGGGTACACGGGGTCCTGCACGACGCTGGTGCCGGGAATCGTGGCGAGCAGCGCGCTCATCTGGGGTTGCAGGTCGGTGGGGAAGCCCGGGTAGCTCTGGGTGGTGATGTTCACGGGCTTCAGGTCGCGGTCCGTGGCGTCCACGGTGAGACTCAGGCCGTCCTCGGTGATGTCCACGCCGATCTCCTGCAGTTTGCCGATCACGGCGCGCAGGTGGTCGGGGCGAACGTTGTTCACGGTGAAGCGGCTGCGGGTGGCGGCGGCCAGCATTAGGAACGTCCCGGCCTCGATGCGGTCGGGAATCACGCGGTAATCCCCGCCGCGCAGGGCCGGAACGCCCCGGATGGTCAGGGTGTGCGTGCCCGCGCCCTGGATGTCCGCGCCCAGGTGGTTCAGGAACTCGATGAGTTCCACGACGTCCGTGTCGATGCTGGCGTTCTCCAGCGTGACCACGCCGTCGCCGAGGGTGGCGGCCAGGATGGCGTTGTGCGTGCCGCCCACGGTCAGCAGTTCGAAGATGAACTGGCCGTTGAGGCTGCCGCTGCGCTGCGCGTCGAAGTTGCCATTGTCCTCGGTCACGTCGACGCCCAGGGCGCGCAGGGCCTTGACGTGCTGATCGACGGGGCGGGGACCCCAGGCGCAGCCGCCGGGCATGGACACGGTCGCGCGCCCCGCGCGGGCCAGGATGGCGCCCATGACGATGAAGCTGGCGCGCATCTTGCTGACCAGCGCGTAGGGCGCGTCGGTGTGCAGGATCTCGGGGGTGTGCAGTTCCAGGCTGTTCTCGCCGACCCAGGCGTGCTGGGTGCCCAGGTGCGCCATCAGGTCCAGGATGGTCAGGACGTCACTGAGGCGGGGGATGCCGTGCAGCGTGACTTTCTCGCGGGTCAGCAGGGTGGCGACGATGACGGGCAGCGCGGCGTTCTTGCTGCCCTGAACGGTGATCTGGCCGCTGAGGGGGCGGCCACCCTGGACGTGCAAAGGGGTCAGGTGCATGGAAGTTCCTTTCAGCAGGCGGGCCGCGCAGGACGCGCCGTGGAGGTCAGTGGAATGGGCCGGACAATGCGCGGCATGGGTGCATGTTACACATCTTGCTCACCTATCGTCCATACAGACCATACAGGCCGCACCACACGTGCGGATGAGCTCACCTGAGGGAAAACAGTCACATCCAGCTCATGTTGTGAGGCTCAGGCGAGCGTGGTAGGCTGCCCGCACGGAATCCGGCCCCGCCCACCCACACGCGCGCGCCGCAGCCCCGTTTCAGGAGAGGCATGCCCAAGAAGGAACGCAAACGGCTCCAGGTGGTCATCAGCGACGAGCAGGACGCCCTGCTGACCCGCACCGCCTACGAACTGTCCAGCCCCGAACGCCTGATCAGCAAGAGCGAGGTCGTGCGCCTGGCCATCGAGAAGATCGCCCGCGAACTCGGCGAGGGGGAGAACATCGAGCAGTACCGCGCGATTCTGGAACACGAGGCCGTCGCCGACGACGCCTGACCCCGGCCGAACCGGACCCGATCCGCCCTGCCGACCGCGCGCCTGCCCAGAGCAGACGCGCGGCTCTGCTGTTCACAGCAGAATGCAGAGGTACCAAGGAACACCCTCAATCCCCCTGAATCGAGCGGAGCCCTGAGTCGTGATCTTTGGTCCATCTATGCCTCTGAAAACCGCTGCCAGTGCGGTTCAGGCCACTCACGTGACTGCTGCTGCACCTCTCCAGCTGCGCCGGGGGTGACGACCACGATACCGGAGCCCCTGAGCCCACAGAGGAGTCGGGCGGAAGCTGCCTTTCGGTACCGGCGCGCGCTGCGTTCAGCGGCCGGAGGCCAGCGCGTTGACGCTGCCCAGCACGCGCCGGGCGCCCAGGAATCGCGGGGCCCAGTACCGGTCTGAGAGCAGCCGGTCCACCGTGACGCGCCCCTGGTAGGAGTTGGCACTGATGAACTGATCCTCTCCTAGGTAGATGCCCACGTGGGACACTCTGCCCGCCCCGGCGGTGTCGAAGAACACCAGATCGCCGGGTTCCAGCGCCTCGGTGGGGATGGGCTGACCGGTGCGGGCCTGTTCGGCGCTGGTGCGCGGCAGGGTCACGCCCAGCGGAGTGAAGACCTGCAGAACCAGTCCGCTGCAGTCCGTTCCGCTGCGGGTGGTGCCGCCCAGCAGGTACGGCGTGTTCAGCAGACTCAGGGCCGCCGCCCGCCAGTCCGCGCCCCCCGCCCCGGCGACTGTTGCGGGTGACACGGTGGCCTGCGCGGCCGGGGCCGGTGACGGGAGGCCCGGCGCCTGCGTGCGGGGCATGGGTGTGCCGGGCTGCAGCACCGGGACGCTCTGTGTGGGGGCCTGAGGCTGGAAGGGTGAACCCAGCGGGCCGCCTGGGCTGGTCACGGCAGGCAGGGACTGCGTGGTGACCCGGGAGGCTGCCGCGGACGGGGCCACGCTGGCCACGGCGGCTGCCGCAGGAGCCGTGGCCGCCGCGCCGGTGGGGAGGGTCAGCACCTGACCAGTCTTCAGGACACTTCCGGCAGGCAGGGCGCTGGCCCCCAGCAGGGCGTCCACGCTGACCCCGAAGCGGCGGGCCAGCGCGTACAGCGTGTCGCCGGGCTGCACGGTGTACGTGACCGGCGTGACCCGCAGAATGAGCACCTGCCCGACCCGCAGGTTGGGCGCCCCCAGGTGGTTGAGGGCCAGCAGGTCCGCAACACTCAGGCCGGCGCGGCGCGCGATGCTGAAGGCCGTGTCGCCCGGCTGCACCGTGACGTTCAGCAGCCCGTCCAGACTGCCCCCCGCCGGACTGTCCGCAACTGGTGCGGGGGGCGCACTGGGTTCGGTGAAAACCGCCTGAGCATCCGCGCGGCCCACGAGGAGCGCGCCGAGCAGCAGACAGAGGGGTAGGAACCGGGAGTCAGGCATCAGGAGGAAAGCTCCACCGTGAGAGGGCGGTGAAGAAAGCGTGGGACATCGCGCACCGTAACACGCCCCCCGGCCCGCCGCAACACCCCCGGTCCCCGCCGGGGAGTCCCGCCAGTGGGAACGCCCACACGGCCCGCAGCTGGGGCGGGCGTATGGTGGGCGGGTGATCGCCCGCACCCGATCGTGGGGCACGCGCACCTTCAGCGCCCTGCGCCACCCTCACTACCGCCGCTACTGGTTCTCGCAGCTGCTGTCCCTGATCGGTTCCTGGATGCAGGCCACCGCGCAGCAGTACCTCGTGCTGGAACTCTCGGGCGGCAGCAGCGCCGCGCTGGGCTGGGTGACGGTCGCGCAGTTCATGCCCAGCCTCCTGCTCTCCCTGTTCGCCGGGGCGGTCATTGACCGCGTGCCGCGCCGCCGCGTGCTGCTCGCCACGCAGCTGACCCTGCTGGGCACCGCCACCGCGCTGGCTGTCACCACGCACCTGGGCGTCGTGACCCTGCCGCTGGTCATGCTGATTGCGTTCATCAGCGGCACCGCGAACGCCTTCGACATGCCCGCCCGGCAGAGCATGGTCGTGGATTTCGTTCCCAAGAGTGACGTGCCGAACGCCGTGGCCCTGAACAGCCTGTCCTTCAACGTCAGCCGCACCCTGGGGCAGGCGCTGTTCGGCGTGGTGGCCGCGCTGGGCGTCAGCCTGCTCGCGGGGGGCAACGCCGAGAACATCTCGCGGCTGGCGCTGCCCTTCTACCTGAACGTCGCGTCCTTCTTCGTGGTGCTGTACGTGATCGCCACGCTGCCCTTCCCGGACCGCGACTTCGGCCCGCGCGGCAGCATGCTCGGCGACGTGAAAGAAGGCCTGCGTTACGTGCGCGCCACGCCCGCCGTGCGCAACGTCATGCTGCTCGTCGGCGCCCTGAGCCTCACCATCATCAACTTCAACGTGATCATCCCCTACTACGCCCGCGTCGTCTTCGGCGCGCGCGAGGCGACCTTCGGCGCGCTGTCCGCCGCGTTCGGCATCGGCGCCATGGCCGGAGCGCTGTGGCAGGCCAGCCGCCCCAACCCGCTGCGCAATCTGCGCCTGGGCGCCCTGATCCTGATCGCCAGCGCCGCCCTGCTCGCCGTGACCCCCACGCCCACGCTGGCCTTCCCGGTGCTCGCCGCGTGCGGGTTCGGGATGCTCAGCCTGCTCGTCAGCGCCAACAGCACCGTGCAACTCACCATTCCCGACCAGCTGCGCGGCCGGGTCATGAGCCTGTACTCCTTCGTCCTGGTCGGCATGGGGCCGCCCGGCGCGCTCATCGCCAGTACCCTGATCGGCCGCGAGGGACCCCTGGGCCCCCGCGCGGGCCTGCTGGTCCTGACCGGCCTGGGCCTGATCGCGGTGCTGCTGCTGTGGACCCGCCTGCCGCGCCGACTCGAAAAGCCCGCCAGCGACGACTGATACGAAATCCCGCCTGATCTGGAGGCCGCAGTTCGGCGAGGCCCCGATAGGCCAGTGCGCCAATGTGCCCCGGACCTCATGCCGGATACAAATAGGTATGAACGTCCACGCCGCCGCGCGACTGGCCGGATTTGTCCTGGCGGCGCCCATCCACAGTCACCGGGTCCTGGTGTCGCGACCTGACCGACTGGTGATCCAGGTGACCACCGCCGAAGGCCGGTTCGTCCTCAAGCTGGAGGGGGCCGGAGATGGCCTGACCCGCGAGCTGGCCGCGCGGACGTTCCTGCGGGCGCGCTGCTCGCCCGGCTGCATGCCGTGCCCGGCGAGCGACCCCCACCGCAGCAGCAGACCTGGGACGCCTGGATGCTGGGCTGGCTACGGCACGCGCTGACGTACTGGCTGGGCACCGGGCGGGCCCCGCACGACGCCGCCGGACGGCTGAGCCGCTGGTGGCGGACCGTCGAACCGCTGCTGGCCTCACGGGGGCGACAGACCATCCTGTTCGACGGAAAGCCCGAACACCTGCTGTTGACGGGCAACAATCAGCTCACGCTGATCGACGTGGAGGACCTGCGCTCGGGTGACGGCCTGATGGATCTCGCCGTGATCGCCCTGCACGAGCCCGCCACGCTGCCGGGCGTGCTGGCCGGGTACGCGACCCTGAACCCGCAGGAGAACACGCTGTTGGCGTTCTACACCCTGCTGCGCGCCCTCGCGGCGGCCGAATGGGACGAGACCCAGTTCGGGGGACGGCAACGGGACCGCTTCCTTCAGGTGGCGGCCCGCTGCCTCCCCGCGTGAGCACCGGCCAATCTGCCCGCGCCTGCCAGCGGAGGTCCGTCCGCCCACGCGGAACCCTGAACGCGGTGTAAGGACCGCGTGCGTGGCAGGCTGGTATCCTGCGCGCATGGCTTCAGACCGCAATCCTGAGACGTCGCACGCCCTGACCTGGGCGCTGATCGTGATTGCCCTGGGCGCGATCATCGGGATTGGCACCGCCGCCGCGCTGCTGGCCCGCAAGGACCGCCCGCTGCCCGACGATCCCGACGCGCCCCTGTTCATCTGAACGCGGCGCCACCCAGCACGCCCGTGGGGCACCACCTCAGTCCAGAGGGGTGCCCCACGCGGCTGAACGCGCTCAGAACGGCCAGATGCGCGGAATGATCAGCAGGGACACCACGAACGTCACCGCAGTCAGGCCCGCCCCCACCCGCACGAAATCCAGGAATGTGTAGCGCCCCGGGCCGTACACGAGCATGCAGGACGGTTCCAGCGGCGTGATGAAGGAGTTGCTGGCCGCGACCGTGATCCCGATGATGAACGGCCGGGGGTCGTAGCCCAGCGCCTTGGCTGTCCCGATGGCGAGGGGCAGCATGACGAGCGCCGCTGCCTGGTTGCTCATGGGTTGCGTCAGGGCGACCGTCACCACGAACAGCGCCGCGAGCAGGCCGTACGGGCCTAATGGTTCCAGCACGCCGGACAGCGCGCCGGTGAGGACCTTCGCGGCGCCGGTCGCCTCGAACGCCGTGCCGAAGGCCAGCATGCAGGCCACCAGCACGATGACCGGCCACTCGACCGCGCCGTACGCCTCCTCGGGGGTGATGAGGCGCAGCGCGAGACTCAGGGCGACCGCCACGACGACTGCCACGCCCAGCGGCACGACGCCCAGACCGCCCAGCAGCACGGCGCCCGCGAACAGCAGCACCGCCAGCGGCGCGCGTTTCAGGTCGCTGTGCCGCTCGGTCAGGTCGCCCAGCACGACCAGATGGTCGCCCAGCGCGTCGATGCGGTCCGCGCCGCCCTGCACGAGTAGCACGTCCCCGACCTGCACCCGCAGGCGGCCCAGCCGCTCGACCTGCCGGGCGCGGCGGTGCAGGGCCAGCACGGACGCCCCGTAGCGTTCGCGGAAACGGGCCTCGCGCAGCGTGCGGCCCAGCAGCGGCGAGCCGGGCATGACGACCACCTCGACCAGCCGCACGTCCCCGCTGGACCCGAGCTTCTGCTCGCTGCGGCTCACGATGCCCAGCGTGTTCTTCCCGGCCAGGATGCGCTCCGTAGGACCCTCGACGGTCAGGGTGTCGCCCTCCAGCAGCCGGAACCCGGCCGGAGGCGCGTACACGGTCTCCTCACCCCGGCGCACCGCCACGACCGTCAGGCCGTGGTCGCGGCCCAGGCCGCTCTCGCGCAGTGTGACGCCCTCCAGCGCGCTGCCGGGCGCGACCGTCAGGTCCGCGAGGTACGCGCGCAGCGAGTCCTCCAGCTGCGCCTCGCGGGCGGGCAGGAGGCGCGGCGCGACGAAGAACAGGTACGCCAGCCCCACGATCGCCACCGGGACACCCACCCAGGCCAGCTCGAAGAAACCCAGCGGTTTCTGCCCCGTAGCGGGCAGCGCGCCGGACACCACGAGGTTCGTGCTCGTGCCGATCAGGGTGATCGTGCCGCCCAGGATGCTCGCGAACGCCAGCGGCATCAGCGTGCGACTGGCGGGAATGCCTGCGCGGCGCGCCATGCCCGCCACGACCGGCAGGAACACGGCGGTCGTGGCGGTGTTGCTGGTGAAGGCGCTGACGCCCGCCACGGTCCCCAGCAGCGCCCGCAGCGTGCCTGTCGCGCTGCGCGAGCGGCGGGCCAGGGTGGCGCCGATCCACTCAATCACCCCGGCGCGCAGCAGCACCCGCGTCAGGATGAACAGCGACGCCAGCGTCAGCACCGTGTCACTGCCGAAACCCGCGAAGGCCTCCTTCGGTTTCAGCAGGCCGAACAGCAGCAGCGCCGAGAGCAGCCCCAGCGCCGTGACGTCCACCGGGAGCCACTCGGTGGCGAACAGCACCAGCGCGACCACGAACAGGATCAGGATCAGCGTGACGGGATCCACGTCAGCGCCCCCGCAGGCGGGACGGGAGGGGCGGACAGGGCAGAGGGGTCATCGCCCCCGATCATGCGGGCCGCGCCGGGCCGCCCGCATGAAGGTCTCTTTAATCCGCCTTGGCCACGCCCAGCGCCAGCCGCGTCAGCGCGCCCCGCAGGACCGCCACCGCCCGGTCGAACTCGGCCAGATCCAGGCGTTCCTCGGGCGTGTGGTCCAGCGCGCTGTCCCCCGGACCGTACGCCAGGGTCGGGACGGGCCAGTGGGCGGCGACCACGTTCATGTCGCTCGTGCCGGTCTTCACCTTGAACACCGGACTCCCGCCCTGCTCGCGGATCGCCACGCGGAACGCCCGCGTCAGCGCGTTGTCCTTCGGGTGCCGCACCGCCGTCTCGTGCCCCACGAAGGACAGCTCCAGGCCCTCCAGGTCGGTCAGCGTCGCGCGGATCTCGGCTTCCGCCTGCGCGGGACTGACGCTGACCGGCAGGCGCAGCCCGAAGGTGCCCCACGCCCGCTGGTGCAGCCCGTCCGTGCCCGCCCCCAGGTCCTGAATGGTGGCCTGCACGCCGCCGAACACGCCGCCCGGCTCCCCGGCCCCCGCCGCCCAGGCGCGCACGCGGAACCACGCCTCGGTCAGGTCATCCCCGGCGCTGCTGCCGTCCCCGGCGGTGTGGAAGTTCTCCTTCACCGCCTGCGCCTTCACGACCAGCCGCCCCTTGTACCCCAGAGTCAGCCCCTCCCAGGCGCTCGGCTCGCCGATCAGGACCACGTCCGGCTGCATCACGGTGCGGATGTGCCGCGCGCCCCGGCTGCTGGGCGCCTCCTCCTCGGTCGCGCCGATCACCACGAAGCGCGCCGCGGCCAGCGCCTCGTCCGGCAGGGTCGCCACGGCCGCCATGAACGCGCACAGCGGCCCCTTGGCGTCCACGCTGCCGCGCCCGTGCAGCACGCCCGCTTCGTCCACGCGCACCGGAATCTCGCCCGGCACAGTGTCCATGTGACCCAGCAGCGCCACCGTCAGCGGCCCGCTCCCCCGCTCGCCCACCGCGTTCCCGGCCTCGTCCACGCGGGCCTCGAAGCCACGCGCGGCCATCCAGTCCCGCAGGAACGCCGCGACCTCGCCCTCCTGCCCGGACAGCGAGGGAATCCCCACCGCGCGGATCAGCAGGTCACGGGCGTCCTGCACGGTCCCCTGCACGTCAGTCAACGTCCATCACTCCGGACCCGTCACCCACCGCGTGCGCGAGGCTCACTAGCAGGCGCGCGATCTCCGCGAGGCTCACCAGGGCGATCGTGCCCACGCCGCCCGCCAGCAGCGTCCACAGGCCCGCGTACCGCTCGCCACCTGTGAACTGGAAGAAGGCCAGCGCCACCGCGCCCAGGAACAGCACCACGCCCAGCACCCGCAGGCGCCCCGGCAGGCCCGAGGCGAGGTCCGCCTGACGCGCCAGCGCCGCCGCCGCGCCCGCCGAGCCGCGCAGCGCCGGGGTCGCCACCGCCGCCGGGACAGACGCACTGGGGGCCGGGGCGGGGCGGGCCTCGGGGGCTTTCGTCAGGTCCGGGCCCTTCAACTCAGGCCGATTCGGTGAGAACGCCGACGAGGAAATCACGACCGGGGTCGCTGCGGGCCGCTCAGGCGCCGACGTGACCTCCGGAGCCGGGGTGGCCGGGCCGGGATTCAGCGTGAGCAGCGTGGCCGCAGGCGTCACCGCCGGAGCGGGATTGAGTGGGGTGGCCGGGCGGGCCTGCGGCGCCGGGGTGGGGTCGGGGCGTGGCGTCACCGGCTCGGCCGCGGCGGGGGCCACCGGGGCTGCATTGAGAGGCGCGGGCGCGAAGGTCTTCGCGGCGCCCGCCTGCGGCAGCGGCGAGGCGGGCTGTTCCTTGGCGCGGGCCGTCGCGTCACGCACCCCGCCGAAGAAGGCCTGCACGGCGCCCGGATCGAAGCCCAGCAGGCTGGCGCTCAGCGCCGTCCCGGCCGGCGTCTCGACGCGCAGGGTGCCCTCCTGGTCGCTGTGGATGCGGGTCAGGTCGCGCAGGGTCACGCGGCGCGTGCCGCCCGCATCCTGGAACAGCAGCGTCTCGGGAGTCAGGACGAACAGCGCGTCCTCGCGTTCCAGGGCACTCAGGGGGGCGTCGGTCAATCCAAGGTCACGCAGGGTCTGCGCGGCGCGGTCACTGGGGTGGGTCATGATCGGCTCCTTCCTCGGCGCCCGGTACGTCCGGCGCGCCTCACTGCGTCACAGCATAGCGGGCGCCGCCCGGGCCGGAGAAACCGCGTCTGCCAACGTGAAGGGACGCGCCCCGCACCTCTCACCCCGGCGCGTGCCCGCGCGGCCCAGACTGGAGGCATGACCGACAACAGGTACGGGGACGCGCCCCTGGGCAAGAGCGTCGAGGATATCCAGCAGGAGAGCGGCAACGTCGTCAACAGCCCCGCCACAGGCGAGGCCCGCCGCGCCGAGGAGGCCCCGGTGGTGCCCGCGCTGGTGACCGGGACCGGCAGTGGCGTGATCGCCGCCGTGCGCCCCGACGCGCTGATCGAACCCGGCAGCGGCGCGGATGACGGACGCGACCACGAGAACCGCGACAGCAGCGAAGAGAGCTGAAGCCGGTCCTGTCAGCGCGGCCTGGGTCCATGCCTGGGCCGCGCCGCTTTTCTGGACGGCCCCGCCCGGCGCGGCCGGGCACCCCGGTAAGCTGCGGGGCGTGACGAGTGCCGCCGACCCGACCCCCGTGACCGACGCCGCCCCCCGGGTGGGCGTGGTCATGGGCAGCCGCAGCGATTTCGAGACCATGGGGGGCGCGCTGGACGTCCTGCGGGACCTGGGCGTGCCGTACGAGGTGCGGGTGCTGTCCGCGCACCGCACCCCGGCGCTGCTGCCTACGTACGGCGCGCGCGCCGAGCGGCTGGGGTTGGCGTGCATCATCGCGGGGGCGGGCGGCGCGGCGCACCTGCCGGGCATGCTGGCGGCGTTCACGCGCGTGCCGGTGCTGGGCGTGCCCGTGCAGTCCCGCGCCCTGAGCGGGCAGGACAGCCTGCTGAGCATCGTGCAGATGCCCGCCGGGGTGCCTGTGGCGACCTTCGCGATCGGCGCGGCGGGCGCGAAGAACGCCGCGCTGTTCGCCGCCGCGATGCTCGCGACGACCGACGGGGCCGTGCGTGCCCGGCTGGACGCCTTCCGCGCCGCGCAGACGCAGAGCGTGCTGGACGACCCGCACTTCGACGGGCACCCGCAGGCGGGCGGGGCATGACCACGCTGGGACAGGAGCTGACGCTGGGCATTCTGGGCGGCGGGCAGCTGGCGCAGATGCTCGCGCTGGCCGCGCTGCCGCTGGGCGTGCGCGTGACCGTGCTGGAACCCGACGCGCAGGCCCCCGCCCGCCTGTGCGCCCGCCACCTGCACGCCCCGTACACCGACCCCGCCGGGCTGGAGGAGCTGGCCGCGTGCGACGCCGTGACGCTGGAATTCGAGAACATTCCCGTGGAGGCCCTGGCCGCGCTGGAGGGCCGCGTGCCCGTCCGCCCCGCCGGAGCGCTGCTGGCCCGCAGCAAGCACCGCGCCCGCGAGAAACAGGCCCTGCGTGACGCCGGGGCCACCACCGCGCCCTTCGAGATCATCGAGGCAGAGGGTGACCTGGACGGCGCGCTGACGCGGGTCGGGGGTCGGGGAATCTTGAAGACCAGCGAACTCGGGTATGACGGCAAGGGGCAGGCCCGCGTGGGCAGCGACGCCGAGCTGCGCGCCGCCTGGGACGACCTGGGCCGTGTGCCCTGCGTGCTGGAGGGCTTCGTGACCTTCGAACGCGAGGTCAGCCTCGCGGTGGCGCGCACGCCGTCCGGGCAGGTGGCTTTCGGGCCGCTCGTGGAGAACGTGCACCGGGACGGCATCCTGCGGACCAGCGTGTACCCGGCGCAGGTACCGCAGGGCACCGAGGCCCGCGCCCGTGAACTGGCCCGCGCCGTCGCGGACGCCTGGAAACTGGAGGGCCTGATCACCCTGGAATTCTTCCAGCTGCCCGGCGGGGACCTGCTGGTGAACGAGGTCGCGCCGCGCGTCCACAACAGCGGGCACCTCACGCAGGACGGCGGCGGCCTCAGCCAGTTCGAGGCGCAGGTCCGCGCCGTGCTCGACCTGCCCCTGAGCGACTGGGCGCCGCTGCACCCCACCGCCATGCTGAACGTCGTCGGCGTGGACGGCCCGGACGGGCAGGCCCTGGAACCCGACTGGGCCGCCATCGACGCCCTGAGCGGCACGCGCGTGCACCTGTACCACAAGGCGCACAGGCACGGGCGCAAGGTCGGGCACGTGAACCTCGTCGCGCCGGACGCCGACACCCTGCGCGAGCGACTGTCCAGCCTGGAGCCCCTGGTTCCCTAAGCCCCCCGTAAAGGCAGGTCAGGGTTCCCGCAACCTCCGCTCACGGCCCGTCAGGCCGCCGAGCCTAGGCTGAGAAACGTGAAGCGTCTTCTGACCACCCTGACCCTCGCCCTGGTCGCCACGGCGCACGCCGCCGACTTCAAACTGATCCTGAAGGACGAGGCCAGCACCATCCGCAAGGGTGAACTGAAGACCACGCCCATCGTGAAGTCATGGACGGTGCCCGCCGCCAGCATCAAGGCCACGCGGAAGGTGAAGCGCCTGAGCACCACCATCACCCCCATCCTCGACCGGATGGAGAAGACCATCAACGCCCGCAACGCGAAACCCGCCGTGTTCCGCAACGTGAAGGGCAGCTGGGTCGCCACCGACCAGACCGGCTGGACCCTGAACCGCGCCGCCACCAAGGCCAACCTCCTGAAAGCCATCCTGAGCGGCAAGGACACCGCCCAGGTCGTCGTCAAGCGCGCCGTGCCCGCCCGCAGCGTGAAACTCCTCGCCAAACGCGGCGTCCTGTGGCACGTCACCACCGGCCAGAGCAGCTACGCGGGCAGCCCCAGCTTCCGCGAGAAGAACATCCTCGTCGGCGCCAGCAAACTCGACAACTTCTTCATCGCGCCCGACCACGAATTCAACTTCAACGAGGAAATCGGGCAGGTCGACGCCAGCACCGGCTTCGTCAAGGGCTTCGTGATCAGCGGCGGCACCCTGAGCAAGGAGGACGGCGGCGGCATCTGCCAGGTCAGCACCACCGTCTTCCGCGCGCTGTACAAAGCTGGCCTGCCCATCACCGAACGGCACGAGCACAGCCACCGCGTGAAGTACTACGACCCCGTCGGCTTCGAGGCCACCGTGTACGCCCCCAGCAAGAACCTCCGCATGAAGAACGACACCGGCAAGCACCTGTTCATCCAGGCGTCCTGGGACACCCGCGCCGAGACCCTGCGCTTTGACGTGTTCGGCGCGAACACCGGCCGCACCGTGAACATCAGCAAACCCGTCATCACCGACTTCAAGGCCCCCGCCGACCCCAGCTACACCCCCGACGACCGCGTCGCCCCCGGCGGCCGCCGCCTGCTCGACACGCCCATGCAGGGCATGACCAGCGTCATCAAACGCACCATCAAGGTGAAGGGCAAGGTCACCAGCCGCGACACCCTCAAGAGCGTCTACCAGCCCTGGGGTGCAGTGTACGGCGTGAACCCCAAGGACAAACGCCTGAAGTGAACGCCCACAGTGAAGCCCCCCTCTGGACCCGAGGGGGGCTTCACTGTGCGGCGGTTATTTCCCGCCGCGCAGCCACGGGGTCGCCCAGCGGGTCACGGCAGGCATCACGACGTAGGTCATGAGCAGCACGACCACGATCATCTGCGGAATGGCGCGGACCGGCATCACGAGGTGCCCCAGCCAGGGTTTCAGCGCCTCGCCGAACAGCCAGGACGTGCTGACGCTCACCGGATACAGGGCTGCCAGGGTCAGCAGCGCCATCTTCCAGCGGGGCGGCTGGCGCAGGTTCGCGGCGGCGGGCGGCGTGAACCAGAAGTCCAGGCCCGGCTGCTTCTCGAAACTGACGTGTTCATCGACCAGCGGCGCGATGCGGTCCAGCCACGCGGCCCGCTCGGGGGACAGTTCCCACGCGGCGGCGCTCGTCAGGGTGTCGAAGCGGGCCAGCAGCGTGTACTCCTGCTCGCCGGGCGCGGGGCGGATCACGCCGGTGCCGCGGTGGCCGGGCAGGCGGGCCAGCAGCGCGTTCGCCTCGGCGAGCAGCGCCTCGTACGCGGCCTCCTGACCGGGGCGGATGCGGCGGCGGACGACCAGACTGACCGGATCGCTGGGCTGATGCTCCTCGAACTGCATGCGGGTCATACGGCCTCGGCGTCCGGGACGCGGCGGGGCCACGCGACGAGCGCGACGCCCGTCAGGATCACGAGCAGGGCCGCCCAGCCCAGCGCGCCCAGCTGCTCGCCGCCGAAGCCGACGCCCAGCAGGACTGCCACGACCGGGTTCACGTACGCGTAGCTGGTCGCCAGGGCGGGGCGGGTGTGCGCCACGAGGTACATGTACGCGCTGTACGCCACGAGACTCCCGAACACCGTCAGGTACGCCAGTGCCCACAGGCTCGCGGCGCTGGGGGTGCCCCAGCGTTCGCCCATCAGGACGCTCAGCACGAGCAGGACGCCGCCCCCGGTGAGCATCTCGGCCGCCGAGCCCATCAGCCCGCTGGGGAGGGGCAGGTGGCGGGACCACTGGCTGCCGAACGTCCAGCACAGCGGTGCGAGGATCAGCAGCAGCGCCGCCAGCGGCGTGGCGTGCAGTTCCCCGATGTTCAACAGCGCGATGCCGATCAGGCCCACGCCGATGCCCAGCCACTCGCGCCCGCCGGTCTTCTCGCCCCACAATCGCGCGAACAGCGCCGCGAACAGTGGCGACACCGCGATGACCATGGCGGCGACGCTGCTGCTCGCGTCCCGTTCGGCCAGCGTGACCAGCCCAGTACCGCCGCCCAGCAGCAGCGTGCCGACCAGGGCGCTGGAGCGCCACCCGCGCGCGGTGGGCAGCGCCGCGCCCCGCAGGCGCAGCACGAGGAGCAGCAGCGCGCCCGCCACCATGAAGCGTGCCGCGAGCATGCCCAGGGGCGGCAGCGTCTCGATGGCGACCTTGATCCCGAAGTACGTGCTGCCCCACACGACGTACACCAGCCCCAGGCACAGCAGCACCAGCGGCGTCAGGCGCGCGGCGGGCGTGGCAGCCCCGGCACTCACGAGAGGCGGCTTTCGATCGCGCGGGCGTGCGCCTCGAGGCCCTCGGCGCGGGCCAGGGTCGCCCCGGCCGGACCGATGCGGCGCAGCGCGCCCTCGTTCAGGCCCACCACCGAGATGATGTTCTGGAAGTCCCGCACGTTCACCGGGCTCATGAACCGCGCCGTGCCGCCGGTCGGCATGACGTGGCTGGGGCCCGCCACGTAGTCGCCCAGCGCCTCCATGCTCGCCTCGCCGACGAACACGCCCCCGGCTCGCTGCACGAGGCCCAGCAGGCTCCACGGGTCACGGGTCAGCAGACACAGGTGCTCGGGGGCGTACAGGTTCGCCAGGTCCACCGCCTCCTCCAGCGTGCCGGCCAGGATGACCTTCATGCGGGCCTGCACGCTGTCGCGCGCCCAGCCGCGGTTCGGTTCCGGCAGGGCCTCCAGCTGCCCGTTCAGTTCCGCCTGCACCCGGATCAGCAGCTCGCGGCTGGTGGAGACGAGCACGGGTTCCGCGCCGTTGTGCTCCGCCTGCGCGAGCAGGTCGGCCGCCACGAAGCGCGGGTCGGCGCTGTCGTCCGCCACGACCAGCGTCTCGGTCGGGCCGGGGAGGCTCTCGATGCCGGTCTGGCCGTACACCATCCGCTTGGCGATCACCACGAACAGGTTCCCGGGGCCCGCGACCTTGTCCACCGCGCCGATGCTCGCCGTGCCGTACGCCAGCGCCGCGATGGCCTGCGCGCCGCCCACCCGGAACACCTGCGTGATCCCCAGTTCGCGCGCCGCGACGAGGATCGCCGGGTGCACGCGGCCGTCCCGCGCGGGCGGCGTGGTCACCACGATGTCCGGCACGCCCGCCACCTGCGCGGGCACCGCCGTGTGAATCAGCGTGCTGATCAGCGGGGCCAGCCCGCCCGGCACGTACACGCCCACCCGCGAGAGCGGCCGCACGAGCTGCCCCAGCGCGCCGTCCGGGCCGTGGTTCAGGAACCCGTGGGCGGGCTGCTGCTCGTAGAACGCGCGCACGCGCCGGATCGCCGTGAGGATCGCCTCGTGCAGGTCCGGGGCGACCTGCGCGGCCGCCAGTTCCGCCTCCGGTACGCGCAGGTCGTCGGGGCGGTGGCCGTCCAGCCGCTCGGTCCAGTCGCGCAGCGCGTCGTCGCCGCGCGTGCGGACGTCACTCAGGATGCGCTCGACGACCTGCGCGGGACTCAGCGCCTCGCCGAAGGTCGCCTCGATGCGGGCCAGAACTGCGTCGGGAACGGGAATCTCATTGAACGTCCGCGTCAGGGCGGATCGGGCTTCTTGGCCTTGCAGCACTTGCATCGTCACTCCAGGGAAACAGGGGAGAGGAGGGTGGGGGAAGCGGCGCCCCACACGCGGGGCGGGCCGGGGTCCATCGTGGCACCCGCCGCCCGGCGCGGCCCACCCACAGGTCTGGGCAGGCCGGACGGGGCAGGGGCATTACACCCGGCGGCGGCGTTCGCGGCCCTGCACGGTGCGGCGCGCGGCGGGCTGCGCGTTCGCCTCGACCGGACCGAAATCGGTCGGCTGGATCAGGCGCATCAGGCGGTGCGGCGCGGCCTGCTCAACGTACACGTACGCGTTGCCGGGCCGCAGGAAGAACCCGCTGCACGCCTCGCCGTCCACCTCGGCGTCCGGGAGGCGCTGGATCAGGACGCGCCCGCCGGTCAGCTGCGCGTGCGTCCGCTCGGGGCCGCCGCCGTCCTGCGCGGTCAGCTGCCGCAGCCACAGCAGCAGACTGACCGGGTCGTGGTACTCGGTCGTCAGGGGCTGCGTGGCCTCGTCGCGGCCCTGCCGCAGCGTGATCAGGCCCGCGCGGCGGTCGAAACTCACCTCAAAGCCGGGGCGGCCCCGCCCGTCGCCCTCGGCGTACCCGAGGCTGGTCAGCAGGCGGGGGTGCATGCGGCTGGTCTGCACGCGCCGCACGCCGGGCAGCACCCCGCCGAAATCGGTCTGCACGCGGGCCACCAGGGCGCTGCGTTCGCCGTGCAGCGCCCACTGCTGCTCGCCCGCGTAGCGCCCGCCCAGCGACAGGGTGAGGCTGAACGCCTCGGGGGTCAGGTCAGCTGTGTCCAGAAGCTCTCACCCGGCCCGTCCCACGTCGCGCCCAGCGCCTCGGCGACGGTCGCGCCCACGTCCGCGAAGGTCGCGCGGTCGCCCAGGTTCACGCCCGCCGCGCCGCTTTTGTGCACCAGCAGCAGGCCGTGCTCGCGGGTGTGGTCCGAGCCCTTCCAGGTGGGGTCGTTCCCGTGGTCGCTGACGATGATCAGCGCGCCATCCTCGGGCACGGCGGCGATCAGGTCGGGCAGCGCCGCGTCGAACGCCGCGAGGCAGCCGCTGTACCCCTCGGGGTCGCGGCGGTGGCCGAACTTGCTGTCGAAATCCACGAGGTTCGTGAAGATCAGCCCCGAGGTGCCGTCCTGCGCGGCCTGTCGCATGCGGGCCAGGGTCTTGGCGATCCCGTCGGCGTTGTCGTCCGTGTGGATCTCCTCGGTGAAGCCCTGGTTCGCGTAGATGTCCGGGATCTTCCCGATGCCCACCACCGCCTGCCCGGTCGCCTTCACGGCGTCCAGCACGGTGGGCGGCGGCACGAGGCTGAGGTCCTTGCGGTGCTCGTTGGCCCGCTCGAACGGGAACTCGCCCCGGAACGGCCGGGCGATCACGCGCGCCACGGCGAACTCGCCCTGCAGGATCTCGCGGGCCGCGCGGCACCACGCGTACAGCGTCTCCAGCGGCACGACATCCTCGTGCGCGGCGATCTGGAACACGCTGTCCGCGCTCGTGTACACGATGGGCGCGCCGGTCTGCATGTGCTCCGGGCCGAAGTCCCGGATGACGTCCGTGCCGCTGTACGGCCTGTTGCACAGGTGCCCGCGTCCGGTCGCCGCGTCGAAGCGGTCCATCACGGCGGGCGGGAAGCCGTCCGGGAACACCTGGAACGCGTGCTCCAGCTGGATGCCCATGAACTCCCAGTGGCCGGTGCTGGTGTCCTTGCCGGGGCTGACCTCGCGCAGGCGACCGAAGGCACCGGCGGCCGGTCCAGCGGGCACGGTCGCGTCCCCGGTCTCGATGGTGGGCACCTGCGCGAGGCCCAGCGCCGCGAGGTTCGGCAGGTGCACGGGCGCCGCCTTCAGGGTGTGGTTCAGGGTGTGCGCCCCGGCGTCCCCGAAGCTCGCGGCGTCGGGCAGTTCACCCGCGCCCACGGAATCCAGCACGACAATCGTCAGCAACATACGCCCAGTCTAGGCCCTGACGGGGGGACGCGCCGAATCACACTTCCCTCACGGGGCGTGTGGGCGCGGGGTGATACGCTGCCGGGCGTGACCGCGACCACCTCCCCGCTGCCTGCGCCGGCCGTCACGCCCCCGCGTCCGGACCTGCACGCCGAGGGCCTGGGCAAGACCTACGGCCGCCGTCAGGTCGTGCGGAACGTGAACCTGCGCGTGCAACCCGGCGAGATCGTCGCGCTGTTCGGCCCGAACGGCGCGGGCAAGACCACCACCTTCTACATGCTGGTGGGCTTCATCCGCCCCGGCGCGGGCCGCATCGCGCTCGGCGGGCGGGACCTGACGCGCCTGCCCATGCACGAACGCGCCCGCCTGGGCCTGGGGTACCTGCCGCAGGAACCCAGCGCCTTCCGCAAACTGACCGCGCGGGACAACCTGCTGGCCATCCTGGAGTACCAGCGCCTCCCGCGCGCCGAGCAGGAGGCCCGCGCCGATGCGCTGCTCGAGGAATTCGGCCTGACGCACCTGGCGAACAGTTTCGCGTACCAGCTGTCCGGCGGGGAGCGCCGCCGCCTGGAACTCGCCCGCGCGCTGACCACCGACCCCGACTACCTGCTGCTGGACGAACCGTTCACCGGCGTGGACCCCAAGAGCATCCGCGAGATCCAGCGCCTGATCCGCGACCTGCGCGACCGCCGCGGCCTGGGCGTGTTCATCACCGACCACAACGTCCGCGAGACCATCGCCCTGACCGACCGCGTGTACCTGATGTACGACGGGGCCGTGAAGTTCGAGGGCACCCCCGCCGAGTTCGCCCAGGACGAGGACGCCCGCACCCACTACCTCGGCGACGACTTCGAGCTGTGACCCCGGAGGACTGCTAGGTGCTGTGGCTGTTCCTCCCCTTCGTGGTCATCCTGTCCGGGGTGGTCGCGTACGCCGCCGACACCATTGCCCGCAAGGCCGGACGCAAGCACCTGCGCTGGTTCGGCATGCGCCCCAAGACCACCGCGCTGGTCGTGGCGGTCCTGTCCGGCATGGGCATCAGCGCCGCCAGCCTCGCCGCGTTCCTGATCCTGAACAGCAGCGCCGTGAACACCATCGCGCAGGCCGACCAGCTGCGCCCCCAGCTCGAGGCGCTGCGCAAGGACATCCGCGCCGCGCAGGCCGACCGGGACCGCGCCCAGCAGGAGGCCGCGCGTCTGCGCGAGCAGCAGGACGCCGCACAGAACGCCCTGAAGGCGGCGCAGACCGCACTGACGGACGCCCGCGCCACGCAGGCCCGCGTGCAGACCCAGGCCCGCGCCCTGGAAACGCGCGTGAGGGAACTGACCACCGCGCAGCAGGCCCTGGAAACGCGCGCCGCGCAGACCCGCGCTAAACTCCAGGCGGCCGAGACGTCCCTGAAGGCCAGTCAGGAGCGCGCGCAGAACCTCGACGCGCAGGTCGTGGACCTCGGCGCCCGCATCGCGCTGAGCGAGCAGGAGACCCGCAGCGCCCAGGACCGCGCCCGCGACGCGCAGCAGGATGCCGAGGCCGCCCAGACCCGCGCGCAGGTCGCCCAGGCCGCCGCGCAGCAGGCCCAGACCCGGGCGCGCGCCGCGCAGGCCCAGGCGCAGCAGGCCCGCGACCAGATCGGCGCGCTGGCCCGCTCACGCGCGCAGGCTGACGCCGCCCTGAGCGCCGCGCAGCAGAAACTCAGTGCCGCGCAGCAGGCCCTACAGGCCGCGCAGAACCAGCAGCGCGCCGCGCAGCAGGCCCGCGATCAGCTGCAGGCCGAACGCGACCGCCTGACCCGCGACCGCACCCGCATCCTGGGTGACCTGAGCGCCCTGCAACTCCAGCAGCAGCAACTGCGGGACAGCAACGAGGCCCTGCGCGCCACGCTGGGCCGCCTGCAGGACGAGTACTCCAGCAGCCGTGCGGAACTGAGCGCCACCCGCAACACCGACCTCGCGTACCCCAAGAACGACCTCGTGTACGCCGCCGTGGTGCCCGGCGTGCGCAACCTCGACCAGTTCCTGCAGGACGCCGCGCGCAACGCCACCACCCGCGGCGCCAAGGGCAGCCCCGCCGCGCGCCTGACCCCGGCCGCGCGCAGCGCCCTGGAAACCAAACTGCGCGGCCTGAACGCCAGTTCCTTCGTGCAGTGCCGCGCCGCGCAGAACGCCGCCGTGGGCTTCCCGGTGGACCTCAGCTGCGACGCGCGGTCCAACGCCGTGCTGTACCGCGCCGGGCAGGTCATCCGCCGCGTGACCGTCAACCCGGGTGACCTGCGCCGCCTGCAGGACCAGATCGGGGAACTCGTGCAGGACACCACCCTGGACCTCACCTCCCGGGGCGTGCCCAGCGAGTACGTGCAGGGCCTGGACGTCGGTGAACTGGTGCCGCTCATCACCCGCCTCAACGACCGCGCCAGCGCCGGCGTGGCCGTGGTGGGTCTCGCCGCGCGCGCCGACGTACGCCCCGGCAGCCGCGTGGACCTGTACCCCGTGCTGCCCTGACAACCGAATTCAGAGGCGCGGAGGGTGTCCGCCACCATCTCTGAATCGAGCGGACTCGCGCAGTTGCGCTGCCCGGCTGAAGAATCCCGTCAGACCTGCCCGCTATCCTGAGCCCTGATGCGCGCCCTGCCCCTGACCCTGCTCCTCGCCTTATCGACCGCCTGGGCCGCGCCCGTCCGCGTGGAGTTCTGGCACGCCATGGGCGGCGTACAGGGGACCGTGCAGGCCTACGCGCGGGACTTCAACGCCAGCCAGACCGCGTACGAGATCGTGCCCGTCAGCCAGGGCAACTACCGCGAACTGCTGCCCAAACTGCAGGCCGCGCTGCGCAGCGGGTCGGCCCCGGCGCTCGTGCAGCTGGAATTCACGCAGTTCCCCGCCCTGGCCAGCGCCGGGCAGCTGACCGACCTGAGCGGCCGCGTGGACGACCTGCCCGACGCCCTGCGCGGCGACATCTACCCGGCCGTGTGGAAGACCGGGCAGCTGGGCGGCTGCACGTACGGCCTGCCGTGGAACGTCAGCGTGCCGGTCCTGATGTACAACGCCGGGCTGCTGAAGAAGGCGGGCCTGAGCGCCCCGGACACCTGGACGCAGCTGGAGGGAGCGAGCCGCGCCCTGGCCACCGGCGGCCGCCGCCCGCTGGTCGCCGCTGCCGACGCCTGGACCTTCGAGGCGAACGTCCTGTCGCGCGGCGGCACGCTGACCAGCGGCGACCGCCCGCGCCTGGACAGCCCGGACGCCGTGGACGCCCTGACGCAGCTGGCCCGCATGAGCGCCGCCGGTCAGGCCCAGCCCCGCACGCTGAACGAGGCGACCCGCGCCGCGTTCGACTTCGCGCGCGGGCAGAACGTGTTCGTGCTGGCCAGCGTCGCCAACTGGACCGACGCGCGCAAGCTGCCGTTCTTCAACCTGGGCATCGCGCCGTTCCCCTGCGAGAAGGAGGGCGCCTGCACCGTCCCCCTGGGCGGCGCGACCCTGACCGTCCCGAAGGGCACACCCGCTGCCGAGCAGGCGGGCGCCGTCGCGTTCTGGCAGTACCTGATGCAGCCCGCCCGGCTGGCCGACTGGGTGAAGACCACCGCGTACGTCCCCCCGCGCCGCGCCGCCGCGCCCCTGCTGGACGACTGGTACGCGAAGAACCCGCAGATCCGGGCCGCACACGCCCAGATCGCCCGGGCTGTGCCGCGCCCCACCACGCCCGAGTACGCCGCGTGGACCGCGCTGATCGAGGACGCCATCACGCAGGCCACCACCGGCAAACTGGGCGCGAAGGCCGCGCTGGACGCCGCCCAGACCCGCGCCGAACGCTGACGGAACACAGCAGCGGAATTCGGAGGTGTCGCGGGCGTCCCTCCACACCTCTGGATTGAGGGGACCCGCAGGGCGTCCCTTTCAACCGCTGTGCCGCCTCCGGGATGACCGTGAAGCCCGGCAGTATCCTGACGGGCATGGGTTCCCTGTACCTGATCGGCACGCTGGCCTTCGCGGCGCTGCTGCTGCTGTTCCTGCTGCGCCCCGGCGCGGCTCGCCCTATGGTCGTGTGGGGGATCAGTGCGCTGCTGCCCCTGCTGGCCGCGATGGTCGTGGCGCTGAACCAGCGCTGACCAGGGCAGTGGCCAGCAAGAGCAAGGTCCGTTCTGACAGCAGAGTTCAGAGGGATTGAAGGGCTTCTTCAGTATCTCTGAATCGAGCGGACTCGAAGAGCTGCGCCGCAGAGCGAGCACCTGAGAAGGACAGCGGTTGGACGTGGAGCCCTGGGGCGTGCCCTTGGCCCCTGGGTGGAACTGGACACCGCTGGGCACGGACGAGCAGGGCGAAGAATGGAGGCATCAGGACTATGGTTTGCAGATGCCGACATCAGGTAAGCGGCGTTATTCGCCCAGGAAGCGGCGCAGGTCGTCGATGTTGTGACTCGTGCCGATCACGACCAGCTTGTCGTGCGGGCGCAGCTCGTCCTCCGCGCGGGGCGTCACCTCGATCTTCCCGGACCGGCTGATCGCGATCACCTGCACGTTGAAGCGCCCCGTGAGGTTCAGGTCCCGCAGGGAACCCTTCAGGCGCTCGTTCGCCTCGATCTCCACGATGGCGTAGTCGCCGCCCAGGTCCAGGGTGTCCACGATGTTCGGCGTGGCGATCTGCCGTGCCAGGCGCACGCCCATGTCATGCTCGGGCCGGATCACGAGGTCCGCGCCGATGCGTTCCAGCACCCGGCGGGCCATCTCGTCGATGGCCTTGCTGACCACGTACGGCGCGCCGAGACTCTTGGCGTTCATGGTCGCCAGGATGTTCGCCTGCACGTCCGTGCCGATCGCGACGACCACCACGTCGAAATCCCCGACGCCCAGCGCCCGCAGCGCCCGCTCGTCACTGGCGTCCACGATCGCGGCGTGCGTCACGAGGTTCATGACCCGCTCGACGTTCTCCTCGTTCTGATCGATCGCGACGACCTCATGACCCATCTCGTAGAGGGTGGTGGCCACGGCCGTACCGAAGCGGCCCAGGCCGATCACCAGACACTGTTTGCTTTTCATCGGAGGTCCTTTCTGCCACACGCGACGCGTACAGGGCAAGCGCTCCCGATTGTGCCGCAAAAGACGACCCCTGTGGGACGCTCAGGCGGGCAGTGCGCCCAGCAGGCCCGGCTCAGCCGCCGGTTCCGGCCGGACCGGACCCAGCAGCACGCGGTTGGCGCCGTCCCGCTGCACGGCCGCCAGGGTGTCCTCGGCGGCGCGCAGCAGACCCAGCGCGTCCAGCTGACCGTCCGCGTACACCAGGCCGATCGTCACGGTGGGGTTCACGCCGTCCAGCGGGCGCGACGCCACCCTCACCCGCAGCCGCTCGCAGGCCGCGCGGGCCGAGCGGGCGTCCGGGGCGCGCATGACCAGCGCCATCTGATCGTCGCCCAGGCAGCCCAGCAGATCCTGATCTCGCACGGTGTTCATCAGCGTGCGCGTCACGTGCGCGGTCAGGCGCGCCGCGAAGGCGTCCGGCAGATCGGCCGGCCGGTCCACGCTGATCGCCGCGACCACCAGATGCTCCGGCAGGCGGCGGTGCGCGGCGATCAGCTGCTGTTCCAGCAGGTGCCGCTCCGGCAGGCCGGTCAGGGCGTCGCGGCCCGGCTGGTCCTCGCCCAGCACGGCGCGGCGCACGTCTCCGGTCAGGCGGAGCGCGGCGCTGCGCTGACCGACCAGCATCACGCCGCCCGCGATCAGCATCTGCAGCAGGGTGCCCATGACGTTCCCCTGCACGCTCGCGGGGTCCTGCGCGAACCGGACCAGCATCAGGGCGCCCAGTCCGCTCAGCGCCGCGAGGTTCAGCGGCGCGCTGGCCCGCACGCCCAGCGTCCACAGGTGCGACGCGAGCATCACGGCCATCCAGGGGGCCAGGCCCATCAGCATGCGCAGGCCGGTATCGTCCGGCAGGGCGAACAGCACGTACCCGATCTTGCCCAGCAGATAGATCCACCCGCCGATCAGGCCCATCACCTGCACCTGCACCAGCGGCAGGCGCGTGAAGGTCAGGACCGCCAGCAGGGTGCCCACCAGGAGCGCCATGCCGGGCAGCGCCACCTGCTCGAACGGATCACTCTGGTGGTACACGGCGGCCAGCAGCGTGGCCGCCAGGATACCGCCCAGCACCCGCTGGTTCAGCATCCGACGGTCCAGCGTGGTGCGGAACACCCCGCCACGCGCCTCGCGTGCGGATGGACTGAGGGAACTGGGGCGGAAGTCCGGCATCATCGCTCGACCGATTGCACCACAGGCACTCTCACCAACTCCTGACAGAGGCGCGCCGGGGCGTGGAGCCCGGAGGGCATGCCCCCGGGGGTCCGCGCGTCGCCGCCGGGTCAGGGCGCGCCGACGCGCAGCCCCCCGGTCTCCAGCGCGGCCCGCAGCGCCGCGGCCAGTTCGGCGGCCTCGGCGCCGTCGCCGTGCAGGCACAGCGTCCGGGCGGGCACGGCGACCTCCTCGCCGGTCACGGCGGTCGTCACGCCCTCTCGGGCGATCCGCACGCCCTGCGTGACCGCCGCGTCGAAGGGCAGCAGCGCGCCCGCCTGCCCGCGCGGCCACAGGCTCCCGTCGGGCGCGTAGCCCCGGTCGGCGAACCCCTCGCCGATCTCGTGCAGTCCGGCGGCGCGGGCCTCGCGCAGCATCACGCTGCCCGGCCCGGCCAGCCCGAAGTACAGCGGCAGGCCACTCCCGGCCGCGGCCTGCGCGACGGCGCGGGCGAGCGCCTCGTCGCGGACGGCCATGTTGTACAGCATGCCGTGCGGTTTGACGTGCCGCAGCGGCACGCCCTCGCGCGCCGCGACGGTCTTCAGGTGCTCGATCTGTTCACGCACGAACGCGCGGACCTCGTCCGGTGGGAAGTGCAGTTCGCGCCGCCCGAAGCCCTCGCGGTCCGGGAAACCCGGATGCGCGCCCGCCGCCACCCCGAACCGCGCGGCGAGCCGCAGCGAATCGCGCATACTGCTCACGTCCCCGGCGTGGCCGCCGCAGGCGATGTTCGCGCTGCTCACGGCGGCCATGATGGTCTCCTCGTGCGTGCTGCCCTCCCCCAGGTCGGCGTTCAGGTCGATGCTCGGCAGGGTCATACCGGCCAGTGTACCCACCGGGCGCGCGGCACAATACAGGCGTGACCCGCGCCCACCTCCTGCTGCTGCCCCTGCTGCTGGCGGCCTGCACCCCGACCCCCACCCCGCAGGACGACGACGTGCCCACCGTCGCGCGCCCCACCCGCCCCGCGGAAGCGCCGTGCGTCCTGGCGCCCGCGTGGCTGTCCTCGCTGGGCGGACCGGCCGGGCTGATGGGCGTGAACCTGCGGCCCGCGCCGCTCCGCACCCAGCTGAGCCCCGCCCCCACCCTGTTCGATCAGCTGCTTGACGTGCGCGAGGCCATCAACCTGAACTACTGGGGCGAGTCGCGGGTGGACCTGCAGGCGCTGCACGAGCAGGCCGAAACGGGCGCCCGCACGACTTTCGGGAACCTGCGCGCCGCCGACCTGACCGCGCAGACCGACGCGTTCATGAACGACTACGTGGACGGCGTGCGTGACGGCCACACCTACTTCCTGGACGCCGCCGGGTACCGGGCGTCCCTGGACACCCGCAACGCCGCGCCCACGCCCACGCCCCGCATGGGCATCCGCTGGGCGGCGGTGCCGGGCGAGGACGGCGCGGTGCTGCTCGACGCGTTCCCCGGCTGGCCCGCCGCGCAGGCCGGACTGCGGCGCGGCGACACGCTGCTGGCCGTGGGTGGGCAGCCCCTGACCCGCCAGCCGGGCGACAGTGACGAGGCGCACGCCGCGCGCATGAACGCCCTTCTGGGTCAGGCCAGCGCCGCCGGGGCGCCCGTGACCGTCACGTACCGCCGCGCGCAGGCGGGCACCGAGACCACGCAGGCCACCACGGTCACGCCCCGCGTCCTCAGCAGCGCGCCGATGCCTTACGCGCAGACCGTCGCGCCCGGCACGGTGCTGCTGCGCCTGCCGACCTTCGCCACGTCCGGCGTGGCCGAACAGGTCCACGCCCTGCTGTCCGGCGCCCGGCAGAGCGGCGCGACCCACGCGATTCTCGACCTGCGCGGCAACGGCGGCGGCCTGCTGTCCGAGGCGATCGGCGTGGCGGGCGCCCTGGTCGGCGACCGCGCCGGGGAGACCATCGAGACGCTGAGCGGGCAGGACCTCACCTTCGCTTACCGGGGCGGGCAGGTGCTCGCGGGCGTGAACTGCGCCCCGACCAGCCCGGTCCTGACCGTGACCACCCCCACCCGCTGGACCGGGCGACTGACCATTCTCGTGAACGCGGGGTCCGCCAGCGCCTCCGAGATCGTCGCGCAGCTCGCCGCGCACTCGGGCGCGACCCTGACCGGCGAGCGCACCTATGGCGTCGGGAACACCGTCACCGTCATCGGCGGGGTCAGCGGCGGCCGGGGCCTGAGCGTCACCATCGGCGTCGCGAACGACCTGCGCGGCCAGCCCCTCACGCCCGACGTGACCCCCACACCCACCACCCCGGACGACCTGCGTGCCCTCGCCCACGGGCACGACCTGCCCCTGGAAGCCGCGCTGAAGTAAAGAAGGTAGTGAGGAGGGGGAAGTGGGACAGATGCCGTTCCACTCCCTACTTCCCCCTCTCCACTGCCTGTCTCAGCATCCACTCCGCCTGCCGCAGCGCCCGTTCCTGCGTGAGGTGCGCGGCGTGGGCGTCCTCGCGGGTCACCTCGCGCAGGGTCAGGGTGTCGCCGGGGCGCAGCTGACCCAGGCGAGGCAGGTCCGCCGTGATCACGACCAGGGGCGTCGGGTATCCGCCGTGCGTGCCCGCGTCGGGCAGCAGCAGGATCGGGCGGCCGTCGGGTGGCAGTTGCAGCAGGCCCGGCACGTTCGGCACGCTGGGCCGCGCCGGGTCACGCGGGGCCGCGACGGACTCGGTCAGGCGGGCGCCCATGCGGTCCGCCTGCGCGCTGACCGTGAAGGGCCGTGCCAGCAGCGAATCGCGCAGGTCGGGCGTCAGGTCGCCCGTGCCGAGCACCCGCACCTCGTGCTGCGGCCCGGTGGGCGTGCGGAGGTCCGGCGCGATGAACGCCCGCCGCGCGGCCTGCGCGGGCAGGGGAGACCACGTCAGGTGATCGCCGGGCCGCAGCGCCCGCCCCTGCACCCCGCCGAACCCCGCGCGCAGGTCCGTGGCGCGACTGCCGAACACTTCATGACCGTTGAGGCCGCCGCGCACCGCCAGGAACGCCCGCAGGCCCCGCGCGGTCCCGCCGACCGTCAGGGTCTGCCCGGCCTGCACCGGAACGGCCCGCCACAGCGGCAGCGGCGTGCCATCCAGCGTCGCGTCGAACGGCGGGCCGCACAGACTGACGAGCGCCTCCTCGTGAAAGAGGATCGTCGGGCCGCCCAGCGTGACCTCCAGGCCCGCCGCGCCCGCCGCGTTCCCCACCAGGGCGTTCGCGAGTCGCCGCGCGACCGGGTCCGCCGCGCCGCCCGCCGGGACGCCCAGCGCCCGCACGCGCCGCCCGGCGTCCTGCACGCTGCTCTGCACGCCGGGCCGGAGCACGGTCGCCCCGACGGCGCCGCCCCGCGAGGGGCTCACGCGCGGGCCTCGAAGCGCACGCGGTCCCCGGCCCGCCACGGGACCGGGGCCGCGCGGGACAGGTCGAAGAAGTTCATGGGCGTGCGGCCCACCAGCCGCCAGCCGCCCGGCGTCTCACGCGGGTACACGCCCGCCCAGGGGCCGCCCAGCGCCACGCTGCCCGGCGGGACCCGCTCGCGCGGGGCGTCCAGGCGCGGCATGCGCAGCGGCCCGGGCAGGCCGGTCAGGAACGCGAAGCCCGGCGTGAAGCCCAGGAACGCCACCTCCAGCTGCGCCGCGCACAGCGCCGCCACGAACCCCGCGCGGTCCAGGTTCGCGTGCGCCGCGCACCAGTCCAGGTCCGGACCGTCGAAGGTCACGGGCACCACCAGCGTCCGCCCCGATCCGCCCGGCGCCGGGGTCAGGGTCGTCAGCCGCGCCGCTACCGCCTCCTGCACCGCCCCGTCCCCCGTGGGGGCGTCCAGCAGCAGGGTCAGCAGGTCCAGCGCGGGCACCGCCTCCAGCACGCCGCTCAGCGGCTGGGCGCGCAGGCTGGCGTACAGTTCGCGTGCCAGGGGCGTGCGGACGTTCAGCGCGGCGTCCCCCAGCCACTCGAAGGTCGGCAGGTCCGGGCCGGAGGGTGTGGGCATGCCCCAGCATACGGACCCGCGCGAGGCCGCGCCGGACCGCTGTGCAGCTCTCCCTGGCCCCTCACGGATTCGCGGCCCCCGCCCCCTGCCTCACCCGCTACGCTGCGGGGCATGACCGCCCCCACTCCGCAGACCCCGAGGCACGTCCGCGTGGTCGCCGTGCAACCCCACTGGAGTGCGCGCGACTTCACGACCGCGGACGCGTTCCGCCGCTGGATGCGCGCCCAGCTGGACATGGCCCGCCCGCACCTGAAGCCGGGCGGCGTGAACCTCGTCGTGCTGACCGAACTGAACGGCCTGCCGCTCGTGCTGCGCGGCGGCGGATGGGCGCTGCGCCTGCGGACCTTCGAGCGGGTCGCGCTGGCGCTGTTCCTCGCGCGGCTGCCGCGCGCCCTGCCGGTCCTGCTGCGCGAGCGGGTATCACCCATCCGCGCGCTGCAACTGGCGGGCATCGACGCGAACACCGAACTGTACCTGCACACCTGCCGCGAGCTGGCCCGCGAGTATGGCGTGTATCTCTGCTGCGGCAGCGCGCCCATGCCCCGCTATACGCGCCACGGGGCAGTGCTGCGCCGCGCATCCGGCATCCTGACGAACCAGACCGTCCTGCTCGACCCGAGCGGCGACCTGATCGGCGTGACCGACAAGGTGCACCTCACCCCCGCCGAGGAGGCTGGAGGGGTCGACCTCACCCCCGGCGACCTCAATGAACTGCGGGTGTTCCCCACGCCCGCCGGGGACCTGGGCGTTGCCATCAGCCTCGACGCGTTCCGCCCGGACGTCATCGGGTCGCTGGCCGCGCAGGGCTGCACCGTCCTGCTGCAACCCGACGCGAACGGCGCCCCCTGGACCAGCAAGGAGGGCCTCCCACCCGACCCCGCCCACCTGCGCGACCAGCCCGTCGCGTGGCTGGAGAGCAGCTGGCAGGTCACCTCGCATCGCCAGATCCCGTACGCCGTGAACCCCATGGTCGTCGGGAACCTCCTGGACCTGACCTTCGACGGGCAGAGCGCCATCACCGGCCCCGCCGAGGAGGCCCCCGGCCAGCGCAGCTACGTTCTGACCGACCCACGCCCCGGCTTCCTGGCCCTGACGCCCTGGGTCACGGACGGCCCACCGGACGCGCTGCGGCAGGCCGGACAGGACCGCGCCGCGCACAGCGGCCACCCCACGGAAAACCACTACCGCGAGGACACCCTGCACGCCGACCTGACCCTCCCACCCGCCACGCGCCCGGCCCCGCCCCGCACCGCGCACGAGGACGCCCTGCACGCCCTGCTGCGCAGCGAGGCCCGCGCGCCCCGCCCCAGCCCCTGGGCACTGGCCGCGCTGCCCCTGCTGGCCCTGCCTCTCCTCGCACTGCTCCGCCGCCGCCGCCCCTGACCGGCATTTGACAGGACGCGCCCCCCCTCTTATACTTCCCCTCGCGCCTGAGTTCAGCGACGGCGCGCCCCGCCAAGCAGGGGGGGTTGGCCGAGTGGTTGAAGGCAACGGTCTTGAAAACCGTAGTAGGGCAACCTACCGGGGGTTCGAATCCCTCACCCCTCGCCAAAACATGACAACCGGACTGGAGAGGTGGGTGAGTGGCTGAAACCGCACCCCTGCTAAGGGTGTATACCGCAAGGTATCGAGGGTTCGAATCCCTCCCTCTTCGCCACCATTCAACGCGCCACACGTTGAATGCAGCTAACAGGATGTGCCCGTAGCTCAGCTGGATAGAGCGTCTGACTACGGATCAGAAGGCCAGGGGTTCGAATCCCTTCGGGCACACCACCAAAGAATCCCCGCCCCGCGCGGGGATTTGCTGTTTCATCCCCCGGGTGCATTCCCGCCCACCTCCTTTCACGGCCACTTGCAATATCCGCCCGGACCCTGTAATCTCTTTCGGCTGAGCAACAAGCTCCGCACCACACCGGATGTGCCCGTAGCTCAGCTGGATAGAGCGTCTGACTACGGATCAGAAGGCCAGGGGTTCGAATCCCTTCGGGCACACCACACAGCAAAGCCCCCGCCACGCGCGGGGGTTTCTGCTTTCACCTTTACTTGCCGTTCTTCGTGAGGCGGTACAGGGTGATGCCGTTGCTGACGAGCAGGACGACGCACAGCAGGGCCATGGGCCACTCCTGCTTGGTGGCGAAACGGATGGTCAGGATGCCCCACCCGATCACCAGGGCGGTCACGAGCCAGATGCGCCACGCGGGCGCGTTCATCGCAGGAACCTCATGACACACAGGGTAGGGGGTGGGTGGGGGGCCGGTGGTCCCGCAGCCCTTCTCACTGCCCGTTTCACTTCCCGAGGCTGGACGCCAGGGCGCGTTTCAGGGCTGCCTCGGCGTTCAGGGTGCCGGCGCCGCAGGTGCGTTCGGGTTGCGGGTCGCAGCGGCGGCCGGGGAAGGGCGTGGCGCTGCCCGTCAGGTACAGCTTCAGCAGGGACGGGCTGAGTCGGGGGCGCGCGCCGAGCAGCAGGCTGGCGACGCCGGTCGCGTGCGGCGCGGCGAAACTGGTGCCGTTCGGGGTGCGCTGACCGGCGGGGCCGCTGACGCTCAGGCTGAGGATGCCGCGCGCCGTATCGCCGCCGGGCGCGGCCAGCGCGACGCTGCGGCCCCAGTTGGCGTACCCGGGCCGCTGACCGTCCTCGGTGACGCTGGTGACCGTCAGGACGTTGCGGCACCCGGCGGGTGAATACCCGCTGGCGTCCTTCCCGTCGTTCGCGGCGCCCGCGATCACCAGGGCGCCCCGGGCGGTGACGGCGTCCACGGCCGCCTGTACGCGCGCGTCGCAACCCGTCAGGGGAATGAAGTCCGCGTACAGGCTGAGGTTCAACAGCTTCGCCGGGTTGGGGTTGACGGGCGTGCCCGGCACGGGAATCCCGGCGGCCCACTTCAGGCCGTCCACGAGGTCGGGGACGGTGATGGTCCCGTCGGTGTCGGCCACGCGAACGTGCACGATCTTCACCCCGGGGTTGATGCCTGCCATGCCGCGCCCGTCGTGCGCCGCGCCGATCAGGTTCGCGATCACCTCGCCGTGGTACGCGAAGGCGCCGACGGCACTGGCGTCCGCGTCCCGCCCGGAGCCGTCCCCGGCGCGGCGCACGTCAGTGACGAAGTCGTAGCCGTTCACGGCGCGCGTCCCCAGTTCCGCGCTGCGCACGAACCCGGTGTCCAGCACCGCCACGGTCACGGGCGCACTCCTCTGCAGCGCCCAGGCCTGAGGCATGCGGATCGCCTGGAGGTTCCACTGCGCCGTGAAGAGCGGGTCGCTGGGCGTCACGGCCTGGGTCGCGCCGCCGCTCGAGGGGGCCGCGGGCAGGACCGGGCGGGGCGCCGTGGCAGGTGCAGAGATAGGAGGGATCTCCTCCAGCGGCTCCGGGGAGACGGGGACAGGAACGCTCATGGGCACGCTGGGGATGGGCGTGGCGGACAGCGCGGAGCCCAACAGCAGGCCGCCGAGCAGGGCGCAGGTCAGGGAACGGGGGATCATCCACCCAGTGTCGTCCGAGCGGCTGACGCCCGCCTGAGCCCTCCTTGACTGTTCCTGCGGACTGCGTGGGTGCCCTTCCGGGCGGAGGCTCCGGAAGCTACCATCACCCCCATGACCCAGCCGACGCCCGCAGTCCCCACGCACCCCACCGCGCGGCCCGTCGTGCTCCTGACCGGGGCGTCCAGCGGGATCGGGCGGGCCACCGCGACGGAACTCGCGGGCCTGGGGTACGCGCTGGTCCTCGCCGCCCGCCGCGCCGACGAACTGCACGCGCTGGCGCGGCAACTCGACCCCAGCGGAGCCCGCGTGCTGGCCGTCCCCACCGACGTCACCGACGACGCCTCGCGCCGCGCACTGATCGCGGCGGCCCACGCGCACTTCGGGCACATCGACGTCCTGATCAACAACGCGGGCGTCACCATCGAGAAGGGCTGGTGGTGGGACGACACCGACCCCCTGCGCGTCCTGCGCGTGAACGTGGAGGCCCCCATCGAACTCACGCGGCTGGTCCTGCCGGAATTCCAGGCGCGCGGCAGCGGCCACATCCTGAACATCGGCTCCGTCGCCGGACGCGCCGCGACGAACGGCATGTACTCCGCCAGCAAATTCGGCATCCGCGGCTTCAGCCTCGCGCTGCGGCGCGAACTGCTCGGCACCGGCGTGCACGTCAGCCTGATCGCGCCCGGCTTCGTGAAAAGCGAGATGACCGCCAGCGCCCGCCTCCCCATGCCCGGCCCCGAGATCGTCGCCCGCGCCGTGGCCCGCGTCCTGCTGCAACCCAGGGCCGAGACCATCGTCCCGCGCCTGTACCGGCCCCTCGTGTGGCTGGAAGGTCTGTTCCCCGCGCTGGGCGACGCGGTCGTGCAGAAACTGATCTACCGCCGCTACGACCACAGCAGCGACACGAAACGCTGAGGGTCAGCGTCAGCGCCAGTGCTGCGCCGGGCGGCCCTGTGCGTCCTTCCAGGCGTCCCAGCCGTTCACGGGCCGCACGCAGACCATCGCGGCGGCCTCTGACGCGGACTTCAGGTCCAGGTCGCGGGTGAGTTCCAGCCGGGCGTCGTCCAGGGGACGCAGCGTTCCGTCGGCCACCCAGGCGTCCCGCCGCGCCATGAACTTCTGCCAGCCCGGTTCGTCCCGGCGGCGCGCCGCACACTGACTGCCTGCCAGCAGCCGCCACGTCCCGCCCGGCAGGTAGAGGGCCTGCGCCGCGCAGCCCAGCGCGCGGAACGAGAAGCGCACACCCCCGGCTGGCTCTGCGCTGTCCGCAGGCGTCTGTGCGCCCAGCAGCACGTCCCGTTCCTGCTGCGTGACGCGGTTCATCTCGGCGGCCGCCTGCGCCGCCAGCGTGAAGGACGCGATCCCGAACTGCCGCTGCACGTCCTCCACGACCGGGGTCTTCTCGCGCAGAATACGCGCCTCGTCCAGACGGCGCTGCTGCTGCGCCTGCACGCGCGCCACCGCCGCCCGCGCCCCGTCTGCGCGCCACACGGCCGGGTCGAACAGCAGCGCGAAATCATCCGCGAACGGCTGCGGCTCGCGGCCCAGTTCCAGCCGCAGCACCTCGTGTTCCTCGAAGGTCCCGCCCGGCTGGTGCAGGCGGTCCAGCACGGCCCACACCCGCCCATTCGTGAGGACCGCCCAGGGCGTCTTCTCGCTGGCGGCGTACGTGACGACCTGCTGGTAGTCCCGCGCGCTCAGCGTGACGTTCATGCCCTTGAGTTCCAGCGCGAACGTGCCGCCCGCCCGGATCAGGAAGTCCGCGCGGTGCCCGGCGCCGTTCGTTTCCTCCGGTACGACCTCCGCCGGGTTCCAGATGTCGAAACCCGCCGCGTGCAGCAGCCGCAGCACGATCGCCTGACGCACGATCGCCTCGCCCGGCACGGGAGCGTCGGCCAGCCACGCCTGGATGTGCGTGACGGCCTCCTGAACGGCTTCGGTGCGGCTGGGCATGTGCGCCGAGTGTACCAGCGCCTCCGCGCCCGCACGGACGGAAACGCGCCTCCCCGGTCCACGTCGGGGGGCGCGTTGCTGGGTGCTTCTCTTAGCGGCCGACGCTGTAGCGGACGGTGTCGCTGGTCCAGTTCTGCTGCGGGACGGGCTGCTCGACGGGGTTCACGACGATGCTCAGCGCCTGCGCGAAGCCCGCCTGGGTCTTGGGCTGCACGGTGGCGAAGGTTTCGCCCTGCTGATAGCTGCTGAGCTGGTCGAGGTTCAGAGGCGTGCGGCTGGCGATCACGAGGACCTTGTTGATGCCGCGCGGGCCGCTGATGTTGAACACGAAGTTGTCGCCCCGGTCGGGGAAGGTGCGGACCTGTCCGGCGCGGACGTAGGCGCTGCTGCTCAGGCGGTTGGGGAGGATCTGGTCGGTGGTGCCGTCGGGGTTGATGTTGAAGAGGTACACGTACGCGTCCTCGTTGACGGTGGTGCTGATGCGGATGCGGTCGCCGACGCGGTACACGGGGGTGCGGTCGCCGCTGGTGTCGCGGTCCACCCAGACCTTCACGCTCAGGTCGGTGGGGACGGGGTTGACGATGATGCTCTGGGCGCTGAGTTTGGGCGCGGCCAGGGCGGGGGCGGCCAGCGTGCCGAGGAGGGTGGCGGTGAGGGCGATCAGCAGGGCAGGCTTCTTCATGGGGTGCTCCAGGGGACGGGCCGCGCCCGGCCGCGCGGTGATTGTCGCCGTGCGGGGCTTGGTCGGGGTGGCGTGTTGTCCTGCCCTGAATGGTAAGCAAGGTCACCTGACGCCCGGTGAAGGCAGGCTGACTCAACATGAGCTGGAACGTGATCTGGCTCATGATCGGCCGATCAGAAATGGGAATGCGGGGTCAGGGACGGCAGCAGGGGGGACAGCAGAAGCGGCCCGCCGGATCGCTCCGGGGGCCGCTGGGTCTGGCAGGGATACTAGGATTCGAACCTAGACAAACAGATCCAAAATCTGTTGTGCTGCCATTACACCATATCCCTGTACTGCTCACCCGAACGGTGTGTTTCAGGCGGGTACGAGTATAGGGGCGGGCGGCGCCGCAGGTCAAGACATGCCCGTCATACGGATTCCGTTTGTTTCGCTGACAATCCGGAACCTCACCGGATTGCCAGCTCCACGTCCGGAACCCGTTTCGCTCCTGCTCGCTCTGCTCGAGTTGAAAAGTTTTGCAAACCTTTCAACCCGAGTCCATATCAGGCCGTGGGTGCAGGGGCGGGCGGCTCGATGACGGTCAGGCCCGCGAACTTCAGCAGCAGCCGCTTCTGGCCCACGCCGGGGAAGTACAGCAGCACCTCGCGCCGCTCGCCCTGATGGAAGCCCTGCATGAACACGCCCTCGCCGAACTTCGGGTGCCGCAGCCGCAGCGGCTGGGTGGTGCTCACGGCGCGTTGCAGTTCGCGGCTGGGGATGCCCAGGCGGGCGCTGACCTCCGGCAGGGACAGGCCGTGCAGGTCCAGCAGTTCCCGCGCCTGCGTGGGCCAGCTGGGCGGCAGCGCCGGAACGTCCGGCAGCGGCGCGCTGTCCGGCAGGGTGGGCGGGAGGTCGTCCGTGTCGTGCACCGGCACCTCGGCGGGGCGGACGGTCAGGCCGGGAATGCCCTGCAGGAACGCGCGCGTGGCGAGCTTGTCGGTGGGGCGCCGCTCGCCGCTGGGCAGGGTGGGCGAGAAGCAGCGGCTGACCGCGATGCACTCGAAACACCCCTGCGCCTGCTGACAGCACGCCTTGCTGGTGAGGTCCAGCGCCCGCTGCAGCAGGTCGTCCATGTGCTCGAACGCGCGCCGGGCGACGCCCAGGCCGCCCAGCCAGTCGTCGTACAGGAAGAAGTACGTGTCGCGCCCCTCGCGGAACGCGCCCGCCAGGTCGTTCTCGTCGCAGGCCACGCGTTCGGGCGTGACCTTCTGCAGCAGGTGCTTGAGGGTGTGCGCCACGGCGGTGGGCCGCTCGGTGGCGCGCGGGTCCACGCCGACTTCCAAGGCACTCGTGCGGAAGGGCGGCAGTTCGGTGGGCTGCTCGTACAGGTGCTCGGAGAGCTTGTGGTCCTGCATGCGGTCCTGGATGCGGCCCCCGCAGCGGGCGCAGCTGCGCTCGGTCTCGCCCGGCTCGCGGTCGCAGCCGACGCACACCCGCTCGAACACCTGCCGGAGCATCTGGTACCCGGTGTACCGCCTGCGGATGACGACCTCGCCGTGCCGGAAGGCCAGCGGGCCGCGCCGCTCCCACTCGCCCATGCGGGCCGGGGTGACCTCGATGGCGTACAGGCCGCGCGTGAACAGGTTCGCGGCGTCGTGCTTCTCGACCAGGATCGCGGTCCCCGCCGGGTGCTCCTCCCAGCGCAGCACCTTGTAGCCCTGCCCGTCCAGGGTGAACACCGCGCCCTCGTGCTTCTCGGTCAGGGCGTAGTGCTGGCTGGGGCTCTCCAGCGGCAGGTCCAGCGCCCGCACGCCCAGCCGTTCCCACTCGGCGGCCTCGACCACCGCGAACTTCAGGCTGCCCTCGCCGCGCAGGTTCCAGTAGCGCGGGCTGGGTTGCGCCTCGTGCGGGGCGAGCAGCCCGGCCGCTGTGAACTCGTCGTTCGCGCGGGCCGCGTGCCGGGGCGACAGGTACGGGTTGTGCGCCTCCACGACCGCCTTCTCGATCGGGCCGGTCAGCAACTCCAGGAAGTTCCCCGCGTTGCTGTAGAACGCGTCCGCCGGTTGCGGCACACCCTGCTCGTTCAGCGCCGGGAGGTACAGCACCAGCCCCGGCGCGATCCGCCCCGCCCGCCCCGCCATCTGCCGGAACGCCATGCGCGACCCGGGGTACCCGTCGATGATCACGACCTCCAGATCCCCGATGTCCACCCCGGCCTCCAGCGCGTTCGTGGCGAACATCACCCCGCTCCTCGCGCGGCGGAACTCGGACAGGCGGCCCTCGCGGTCACTGGTGCCCGCCATGTACAGGTGCGCCCGGCGCGCGTACTGCGGCTGCGCCCGGTACGTGGAGTACAGCCGCGCCGCCCGCGACCGCCCCCGGAAGAACGCCAGCACCTTCAGGTCGTACCGCTCGCTGGCGTCCATCACCGCGTTCCAGAACCGCCTCGGCTGCCCCCTGTGGTCCGCCAGCACGAAACGCTTGCCGTGCCGCGCCGCACCCGACTCGCTGACCTCCACGGCGTCCACGCCCGTCAGTTCCCGCGCGAACTCCGCCGGGTTCCCGATGGTCGCGGTGCTCAGGATCACCTGCGGGTCCGCGCCCAGCGCCCGCGCCAGGGTCAGCAGGCGGCGCAGCATGCCCGCCACCTCGCTCCCGAACCCACCGCGGTACGTGTGCGCCTCGTCCAGCACCAGAAACGAGAGGTTCCGCAGGAACTCCCGCACGCCCGGCTGCGTCAGCGACCAGTGCAGCTTGTCCGGCGTGGCCGTCACCATCCGCACGCCGGGCCGGAACACCGCCGACCCCTGCGCGCTGCCCTGGAACGCCGCCACCTCCCACGGGAAGCCGCCCCGCTCCCGGAACGTCAGCAGTTTGTCCCGCTGATCCTGCCCCAGCGCCACCAGCGGGTACACGAACAGCGCCGTCGCGCGCGGGTCCCGTTCCAGACGGTCGAACACGCCGGGGAAGAACGCGCCGGTCTTGCCGCTCGCGGTGGGCGTCGTGATGATCACGTGCTTCCCGTCCCGCATCAGTTCGTACGTGCGCGCCTGATGCGCGAACACCTGCGGGAACCCGAAGCCCCGCGTGACCGCCTCACTCCAGCCCAGCCCCGCCGCGTCCACCGTCCGCGCGTCCTGCGGCAACTCCTCATATAGGCGCGTCGCCCCGCCCCCCAGCGTGTCCCGCAGGAACCCCTCCAGACGGGCAAACGGAGAGCGGGCGGGCAGCATCCGCACAGTCTAGAGCCGCGCGCACACACGCAAGAGGGAAGCACGTCACGGTCCGCCGCCCGCGCAGGGTAGACTGAACGGCAGTTCATGACGACCCCCGAAACGCCCACCGTGTTTGTCGTGACGACCCAGGAAGCCCGCGCGCAGGCGCTGGCGCCACTGCTGCCGCGCGTGAACGTCATCCACGCCCCCAGCGCCGAGTTCCTGATGCGCGAGGCGCACGTCACCATCCCCGACGTTGCCCTGCTGTACACCGACACGCCCGGCGTGCCCCTGCACCAGGTGCTGCCCATGCTGCGCCAGCGCGCCGAACTGGGCGGCACCCACTGGCTCGCGGTGGGCTCCCAGGGGCTGGGCGAGATGCTGGCCGCCGGGGTCGACGCCCTGATCAGCGACGCCACCCCCCCCGAGGCGCTGGCGCTCCAGGTCCGCGCGCTGCTGGGCCGCGCGCATCAGTTCCGGGACACGCTGGGCCGCGTCGCCACCCTGCAGCGCCGCATGGACAACTGGGAGCACGAGGAACGCGTCCGCGACCAGCTGGTGCACATGCTGGTCCACGACCTGAAAAACCCCATCGCGGCCGTCATGGGCCTCCTGGAGATCGTTCAGGAGGACCCCCGCGTTCCCGAGGACAACCGCGAACTCCTGAAAGTCGCCCGGGACGAGACCCAGCACCTGCTGCACCTGACCGTGAACATGCTCGACGTCCGCAAGATCCAGGCGGGCAAGATGAACCTGCGGCGCGAACTGATGTTCACCCCCATGTTCCGCGAGGTCGTCGAACTCGCCCGGGGCGACGTCGGCAGCGGCCTGCGCGACCGCCACGTCCGGGTGGACGTCGAACCCGACCTGAGCCCCGCCAGCGTCGACCCGGAAATCCTGCGCCGCGTCCTGGCCAACCTGATCAGCAACGCCCTGAAACACACCAGCATGGGCGGCGTGATCACCCTGAGCGTCCGGAGCGTCGCGGACGCCGTGCAGGTCATGGTCAGCGACGACGGCGAGGGCATCCCCGCCGACGACATCCCCAACCTGTTCGCCGCGTTCGAGCAGTCCCGCCTGACCCTGCACGGCCGCTTCGACACCGGCATGGGCCTCGCGTTCTGCAAACTGGCGGTCGAGGAACACGGCGGGACCATCTGGGTGGAATCCGAACGGGGCAAGGGCGCCGCGTTCTACTTCACGCTGCCGCTGGCGCAGGACGCCGACGACGACGACTTCGTCGAACTGGTGTAAGCAGGCTGGTGTAGGCGGGGAGGCGGCCGCTCAGGGCACCTCGGCCAGGGCTGGACCACCCGCGTACAGGTCGATGTCCAGGCCCGCGCCGAGCGCCACCAGTCGGCTGAGGTCGCCCCGCCCGATCGGCACGCCCCACATCTGTTCCGCGTCACCGCAGTACCCGACCGTCACGCTGACGTCGCAGGTATCAGCCAGTGTCCGGATGCGCGGCGCGGCCTCATACGGACTTCGGTTGAAAGGTTTGCAAAAACTTTCAACCCGAGCGGAGCGAGCAGGAGGGAAACGGGTTCCGGGCGTGGAGTTGGCAACCCGGTGTGGTTCCGGGTTGTTAACGAAACAGACGGAATCCGTATCATGCGTCAGGTCCAGCAGTCGCGTCAGTTTGTCCTCGAACTCGCCGGGGTGGTGACCTTCGGGGCAGAGGGTCCAGCGGGTGAACGTCCGGCGTGATGGGCTGAAGCCGGGTCGTGTCCATTCGTCCCCGACACTGGAGGCGTCCGTGGGGTCCAGCCCGGTGGCACGGGTGATGTCTTCGGCGCTGAGGGTCTGGCTGACGATGGACAATGCCACCCGGGCGCGTGCTGACGCTCGCGCGCCCAGGATGTCCCAGCCGTCCGGTGTGGCGCGCACCATGACCACGAGGAAATAGTCCTCGCCCTGCGGCCTGAAGTGCACCTGATGCACGTCACCATCCAGCAGGACGCCGTGGACGCGCGGTTCACCGTCAGTGGATTCGAGAACGTGCGCGGCGAAGAACTGCAGCGTTTTCCAGTTTCATTGAAGGGCCAACAGCACGCCCTTCAACTCCACTTCCAATCGCTGATGTCGGCGGGGACTCGCGCTGCTCGTTTCAGGAAGACTGAGAAACCCCAGTCTCCCTGAAAACCGCAGTGGGTGGTGGTGGCGCAGGTCGGTGAGCGGAGTTCTGCAAGGGCGGCCTGCTCGGCGGTCGGGCGGGGTGTGGGCATGTGTGCTGACCATACCCGCGCCTGACGTGGGCGGGGTTGGCTGTGTGTGGCTGCATGTCGTGTGAACCGTGATAAAACAGGGGCGTACCAACAGTTTGGAAGTGCAGTTCGTTTCAGGACTTCTCTTTTTTTCCAGATCCTAGTGCCGTTTTTCACGAGCAGGTGGTGTGGAGATCGGCGCAGACCCAGAAAGGAGACCGACCATCGAATACGCCAACTTCGTCATCATGCTGCTCGTCGCGCTCGGCATCGGCATCGTCGCCGTCCTCGCCAGCGCCCTCCTCGGCCCCAAGAAGGCCAGCCGCACCAAACTCATGGCCTACGAGAGCGGGAACGACCCCGAACGCGGCGGCGTCGGCACCGGCCAGCGCTTCCCCGTGCACTTCTACCTCGTGGCCATGCTGTTCATCATCTTCGACATCGAAACCGCTTTCTTCTACCCCCTGGCCGTCGCCTACCAGAAACTCATCCCCTTCGCCTTCTTCGAAGCCGTCACCTTCGTGCTGCTGCTGCTCGTCGGGTACGTCTACATCCTCAAGAAGAAGGTCTTGGAATGGGCCTGAGAGCTGTTGATAGGAGAAAGTTGACAGTTGATGGAGAGACGCACGTTTTCTATCAACCATCGACCATCAACCATCTCCACGCACCGGAGGTGCGCCCATGCCGCTAAAAGAACTGTTCGAGAAGGACTGGCAGGAGCTGGAGTCCGAGGGGATCCTGTTTTCCAGCCTGGAGAAGCTGGTCGCGTGGGGGCGGAGTAACAGTCTGTGGCCCGCGACGTTCGGGCTGGCGTGCTGCGCGATCGAGATGATGAGCAGCACGGATGGCCGCAACGACCTGGCGCGGTTCGGCAGTGAGGTGTTCCGCGCGTCTCCGCGGCAGGCGGACGTGATGATCGTCGCGGGGCGCCTGAGCAAGAAGATGGCGCCGGTCATGCGGCGCGTGTACGACCAGATGCCCGACCCGAAGTGGGTGATCAGCATGGGGGCCTGCGCGAGCAGTGGCGGGATGTTCAACAACTACGCGATCGTGCAGAACGTGGACAGCGTGGTCCCGGTGGATATCTTCGTGCCCGGCTGCCCCCCGCGCCCGGAGGCGCTGATCTACGCCGTGATGCAGCTCCAGAAGAAGGTGCGCGGCGAGGCGTTCGACGGGCTGGGGCAGCAGCTGCCGATGGTGGACGCATGGACCCGCTGAAACCAGGGGACGCGAAACCCATGGGCCGTGAGGGGGTGGCGCAGTCCAGCACCAGCGTCGCGCCGGTCGTCACGCCCGCCGCCGCACCTGCACCTGCTCCGGCCGCGCCCAGCCGCGACGTCACCCCACTGATCGCCGAGCTGGGCCTGACCGAGGACCACGCCGCCGAACCCACCGCCCTGGTCACGCCCGGCGACCTGCTGCGCGCCGCGCAGGCCCTCAAGGACCACGGGTTCATGCTCATGGACACCGTCGGCATCGACTACAGCACGTACACCGAAGCGCGACCGAAACGCTTCGCGGTGCTGCACAACATCTACCACCCGCGCGACCACCGCAGGGTGTTCCTGCGCGTGTGGCTGGACGACGGCGAGGTCCTGCCCAGCCTGTACCCCATCTGGCGCGCCGCGAACTACCTGGAACGCGAGGTGTACGACCTGATGGGCGTCACCTTCACCGGGCATCCCGACCTGCGCAAGGTCCTCACGCCCGACGACCTCGAAGGGCACCCGCTGCGCAAGGACTTCCCGCTGGGCGAGACGCCCACCCTGTTCCGCGACGGCCGCCACCTCGACCCGGCCGCGTTCCGCGCGGGCCTCACCGGACGTGACGCGGGCCTCACCGGGTACCGCGGCGAACTCCGCCGGGGACGCGGCGAGGACCGCCTGCCGCCCGTCATGCCGGAAGGAGGGCCCAAGTGACCACCACCGACAAGACCAGCACCGACCAGCCCAGCCGTCCGGCCCCCACTCACGGCGCGCAGGCGCCCGGCGGGACGCTGGCCCCCGAGCAGATGCAGCCCGACCATCAGGAATCCACGAGCGCCGAGCGCCTGCACGGCCAGACCGAAGGGCAGATGCACACGCAGATCATGAGCCTGAACGTCGGCCCGCAGCACCCCAGTACGCACGGCGTGCTGCGGCTCGTGGTGGACATGGACGGCGAGTACGTCGTGAAGGTCACCCCGCACATGGGGTACCTGCACACCGGCTTCGAGAAGACCTTCGAGAACCGCACGTACCAGCAGGGCGTCACCTACGCGCCCCGCACCGACTACCTGCACTCCTTCGGGCATGAACTCGCGTACGTCCTCAGCGTCGAGAAGCTGCTGCAGGCGGACGTGCCCGAGCGGGCCACCACCGTGCGCGTCATCCTTCATGAACTGGGGCGCATCCACAGTCACCTCGTGTTCGTCGGGACCGGACTGCTCGACCTGGGCGCCCTGACGCCCTTCTTCTACGCCTTCCGCGAGAAGGAAGCCCTGCAGGACCTGTTCGAGGCCGTGTGCGGGTACCGCATGAACCAGGGGTACTTCCGCGTGGGCGGCCTGTACCGCGACATCCCGGACGACTGGGCGCCCCGCGTGGAGAAGTTCCTCGACCAGATGGAACGCGGCGTCACCGAGTACACCACGCTGTTCGCGCAGAACCCCATCTTCCTCGACCGCGCCAAGGGGGTGGGCGTCATCCCGCCCGAGGTCGCCCTCGACCTGGGCCTCACCGGACCCAACCTGCGCGCCAGCGGCGTGCCCCTCGACCACCGCAAGGACAACCCCTACTGCGGCTACGAGACCTACGACTTCAACGTCATCACCAGCACCGACGGCGACTCCCTGGCGCGGTTCAACATGCGCCTCCTCGAATTCGGCGAGAGCATCAAGATCGTCCGGCAGGCCCTGAAACGCCTCAAACCCGGCCCGGTCAAGGACCCCAACCGCAAGATCAGCCTCCCGCCCCGCCACGAACTCGAGACGAGCATGGAAGCGGTCATCCACCACTTCAAACTCGTCACGGAAGGCTTTCACCCGCCCACCGGCGAGGTGTACGTCCCCGTCGAGAGTGCGCGCGGCGAGGTCGGGTACTACATCGTCAGCGACGGCGGCAGCATGCCGTACCGCGTGAAGATCCGCGCCCCCAGCTTCGTGAACCTCCAGGCGCTCGAGTACGCCTGCGTCGGCGCGCAGTTCGCGGACCTCATCACCATTCTCGCCACCATCGACCCCGTGCTGGGCGACGTGGACCGCTGAGCGCGGCGCCCGACGTCCTCTCAATCAAGGAGTGCAGCCAATTTGAGTTACTTCGCTGAGAAACAACCACTGGTGGCGGATATCTTCAGCCGTTACCCGGATTCACCGCAGGGGCGGCGCAGCGCGTTGATGCCGCTGCTGCGCGAGGTGCAGGACGCGGAAGGTTTCGTGTCCGAATCTCGCATGGCGGAGATCGCCGCGCTGTGCGGGACGACGGCGACCGAGGTGCGGTCCGTGATGAGCTTCTACTCGACGTACCACACGCTCCCCACGGGGAAGTATCACCTGCAGGTGTGCAGCACGCTGATGTGCGCGCTGGCCGGGTCGGACGAGCTGTGGGATCACCTCGTGGAGACGCTGGACGTGCAGCCGGGCGAGGTCAGCGCGGACGGGCGGTTCAGCGTGCAGAAGGTCGAGTGCCTGGGCTCGTGCGGGACCGCGCCGATGATGCAGATCAACGACGACGGGTACTACGAGAACGTGGGGCCGGGTAAGTGCGCGCGGATTCTGGCGTCGCTGCGAAGCGACCTGCAGCCGCTGCCGGACAACCCGGTGCCGGTGACGGTGGGCGCGGACGGACGGCAGGTGCTGGCGACCGGGCAGGCGATCGGGTCGAGCGTGACCGGCCTGCACCGCCTGCCGGAACAGGCCGGGGGTGACGCATGACCGCCACGGCCCCCACCCCCCCGAAGCCGATCACGAGTGCGAAGGACCCGCGTTTCGCGCCGACGCTGTACGCGCACGTCGGTCAGGCAGAGAGCTGGACGCTCGACTACTACCGCCGGAACGGCGGGTACGAACCGGTGAAACGCGCGTTCGCGATGGGGCCGGACGCCGTGATCGAGGAAGTGAAGAAGTCCGGTCTGCGCGGGCGCGGCGGGGCGGGCTTCGCGACCGGCCTGAAGTGGTCGTTCATGCCCCTGAAGGACGGCAAACCGCACTACATCATCTGCAACGCGGACGAGTCCGAACCCGGCAGCTTCAAGGACCGCTACCTGCTCTCCGAGGACCCGCATCAGCTGATCGAGGGCATGATCATCGCCGCCTTTGCCATGCGCGCCTCGGTGGGGTACATCTACATCCGCGGGGAGTACGTGCACGCCGCCGAACGCATGTGGGCCGCGATTCACGAGGCGCGCGAGGCCGGACTGCTGGGCCAGAACATCCTCGGCAGCGGCTTCGACTTCCAGCTGTTCGTGCACCGGGGCGCCGGGGCGTACATCTGCGGTGAGGAAACCGCACTGATGAACTCGCTGGAGGGGCTGCGCGCCAACCCGCGCCTGAAGCCCCCGTTCCCGGCGGCGGCGGGCCTGTACGGCCTGCCGACCACCATCAACAACGTCGAGACGTTCTGCGCCGCCACGCAGATCCTCCGCTACGGCGCGGACTGGCACGCGGGCATGGGCACCGAGAAGAGCAAGGGCATGAAACTCTTCCAGATCTCCGGTCCCGTCGCGCGGCCCGGCGTGTACGAACTGCCGCTGGGCACCACCTTCCGCGAACTCATCTACGACTGGGCCGGCGGCCCCCTGGAAGAGATGAAGGCCATCATTCCGGGCGGGAGCAGCTGCCCCATGCTGCCCTGGACGGACGCGATCCTGGATACGCCCATGGACTACGAGTCCGTCGCGGCCGCCGGGAGCATGCTCGGCACCGCCGGGGTCACGCTGATCCCTAAGGCGGACTGCATCGTGAACGCCACCTGGAACCTCGTGCGCTTCTACGGGCACGAGAGCTGCGGCAAGTGCACCCCCTGCCGCGAGGGCATCAGCTCCTGGATGACCCGCATGTACCAGAAACTCGTCACCGGACGCGGGCAGCCCGGCGACGTGCAGCTCATCCTGGACATGAGTGACAACATCGGCGGCCGCAGCTTCTGCGCGCTGGCCGACGCCTGCCTCGGCCCTGTCCTGAGCAGTATCAAGCTGTTCCGCGAGGAATACGACGCGCTGGCTGGCACCCAGCAGCCCCTGTACCCCGCGCGCAAACGCTGGAAGGACGCGTGAGGCGGGTGCCGGGCCGGACCCGCCGTGAGGTGCGGAAATGAAAGTTCATGTGGATGGAATCGAAGTCGAACTCCCGGCGGGCACCAGCGCGATCGACGCGGTGTTCTCGGCGGGGGGGGACGTGCCGTACTTCTGCGCGCACAAGTACCTGAGCCCGGTGGGGGCGTGCCGGATGTGCCTCGTGGAGTCCGGGTCGCCCCGCAAGAACCCGGACGGGTCGTTCGTGATGGAAGGGGAGGGGGACGCGGCGACGCCGAAGATCTTCTGGTTCCCCAAGCCCATGGCATCCTGCACGATGCAGGCCACTGAGGGGATGCACATCCGCACCGCGAAGACGAGCGAGGTCGTGGCGAAGGCGCAGGCGGGCATGATGGAGTTCACGCTCCTGAACCACCCGCTGGACTGCCCCACCTGCGACAAGGGTGGCGCGTGCGAGCTCCAGGACCGAGCGTTCGAGTACGGGTACGGCGCGAGCCGCTTCGGCTTCGACCGCCGCCACGCGGAGAAACACTACCCGCTGTCGGACTTCGTGATCCTGGATCAGGAGCGCTGCATTCACTGCAAACGCTGCGTGCGGTACTTCGAGGAGGTGCCGGGCCAGGAGGTGCTGGACTTCATCGAGCGCGGCGGGCACACCTTCATCGACACGCAGGAGGGCGGGCTGCCCACGGGCTTCAGCGGGAACATCACGGACATCTGCCCGGTGGGGGCGCTGCTGGACAACGTGGCGCGCTTCCGGGGCCGCAACTGGGAGTACGACCACACGCCGACCACCTGCACGCTGTGCCCGGTCGGGTGCTCGATCACGGTGGACGCCCGCAACGGCCGCCTGGAACGCATCGTGGCGGGCGAGAACCGCGACGTGAACGAGGCGTGGATCTGCGACGCGGGCCGCTTCGGGCACCCGTTCGCCAGCGAGGAACGCCTGACCACCCCCCTCATCCGCAACGAGGACGGCGTGCTGGTCCCCGCCACGTGGGACGAGGCGATCACCGTGATCAACCGTGGGCTGCTGGGCCTGCCGCTGGCGGACCTGGGCCTGTTCGTCGGCGCGGACGCCACGCTGGAGGAGGGCGCTGCGCTGGCGGCGCTGGCGGACGCGCTGAACGCCCGGCACGTGGATCACTTCCCGCGTCACTCGGTGTTCATCGCGCCGACCGCCACCCTGACGGACGTGGCGACCGCCGACGCCGTCGTCGTGCTGGGCGCGGACCTAGGCGAGGAAGCGCCGGTGCTGGAACTGCGCATCCTGGAGATGCTGCGCGGCGGCCTGCTGCCCGCCGAGTTCGCGCACGGCACCGCGATTGCCGACCTGCGCCTCGTGGAGCGCCCCGCCCGGAAGCCCGAGCGGCTGGCCGTGATCGGCGGCGAGTCGCGTCTGTGGGGGCACGCCGGGCACCGCGTCAGCGCGAACGGCGAGAACGCCCTGACCCGCTTGGTGCACCCGGACACTGACGACCTGAAGGCCGTGCGCGCCCTGCTGGACAGCGCCGAACGGCCCGTGCTGATCCTGGGCGCGGACGCCCTGCGCGGCGCGAGCGGCTCGGCGGCGGCGCTGCTGGCCGACCTCGCCTCGCGCACCGGGGCGAAGGTCATCGCGATTCCCGCCGGGCCGAACAGCAATGGTCTGGCCGCGCTGAACCTCGTGCCCCGCACCGGCGGGATGGGCATCGAACGCCTGGGCGAGGTGCCCGCCGCGTTCATCAGCCGCCTCGATCCCGGCACGCGCGCGGCGGGCTTCACGGTGGTGCACGACACGCACCTGACCACCACCGCCCAGCAGGCCGACGTGGTCCTGCCCGCCGTCACCAACTACGAGAAGCGCGGCACCGTCCAGAACCTGGAAGGTCGCCTGCTGCCCCTGAACCCCGCCGCGATCCAGAGTGGCGAGGCCGCCGACCTGATCCGCACCCTGACCGCCCTGGCCGAGGCGCTGGGCGTGAAGGCCCCCGCGCGCGGGCAGCGCGGCGCGCAGACGCTGCTGACCGAACGGGTCGGCGTGAACACCGCCACGGTCCAGGCGGGCGGCGCGCTGCACACCTTCGCCCGCACGTTCGTGGCCCCCGCCGCGCCCCACTCGCCGAAACTCTGGACCGAGCGCATGCGTTCCCGTGACCGCGACTGGGTGGAGCGCATCCACGACCTCGTGGAGGGCGGCTGGACGCTGCCGGTCGCACCGGCGGCACCTCAACCCGGAGGGGACGACTGATGCCCGACTGGCTTGCCACCCTGCTCATCTCGCTGCTCAAGGCCGTGCTCGTCGTCCTGGGCCTGCTGACCACCTTCGCGTACATGACCCTGATCGAGCGCCGCCTGCTGGGCCGCATGCAGCTGCGCCCCGGCCCGAACCGCGTGGGGCCCATGGGCCTGCTGCAACCCGCTGCGGACGCCATCAAGAGCATCTTCAAGGAGGACGTCACCGTCACCCTGGCTGACAAGCTCGTGTACACCCTCGCGCCCATCGTCGCGATCGGCATGGCCCTGACCGCCTTCGGCGGCCTGCCAGCCGGGCCCGCCGGGAGCCTCTTCGGGGAGAACCCCTGGGTGTACAACCTCGACACCGGCATCCTCGCGCTGCTGGCCCTGACCAGCATGGGCGTGTACGGCATCTTCCTGGGCGGCTGGGCGTCCGGCAGCAAGTACCCGATCCTGGGCGGCCTGCGGTCAAGCGCGCAGATGATCAGCTACGAACTCGGCATGGGCCTGAGCTTGCTGGGCCTGCTGATGATCGTCGGCACCACCTCCTTCCACGGCATCGTCGGCTGGCAGGCGCAGAACGGCTGGATGATCCTCTTCCAGTCGCTGGGCTTCGTGCTGTTCCTGATCTCGTCCTTCGCGGAGACGAACCGCACGCCGTTCGACCTGCCGGAAGCCGAGCAGGAGATCGTCGCCGGGTACCTCACCGAGTACAGCGCGATCAAGTGGGCGCTGTTCCAGATGGCCGAGTACGTGAACATGATCACCGCGTCCGCCGTCATGGCCACCCTGTTCTTCGGCGGCTGGAAAGGCCCGCAGTTCCTCAACGCCCTGATTCCCGGCATCAGCGACTGGCCGCTCATCTGGCTGATCGTGAAGATCGCGTTCTTCCTGTTCCTGTTCATCTGGGTGCGCGCCACCCTCCCGCGCCTGCGCTACGACCAGCTGATGCGCTTCGGCTGGAAACTCGTCCTCCCGCTGGCGCTGGCCAACACCGTCATGACCGCCGCGTTCCTCGCGTTCCGCGGCTCCGGCGGCCTGTGGTTCCTCGGCGTCCTCAGCCTCGCGGGCGTGCTCGCGCTGCTCGTCATGAGCGACCGCGTGCGCGTCCTGTGGAACCAGCCCAGCATCCGCCCCGAAGGCGACATCGTCCGCGCCGGAGGCGACTGATGCCCGCCACCCACCCCACCAAAGGAGCCAACCATGGGCGTTCTTGAGATTGCCAAGGGCATGGGCGTCACGCTGGGGAAACTGTTCCAGAAACCCGTGACCGTCAGTTACCCCGAACAGCGCGCCACGCTGCAACCCCGTTTCCGTGGGCGGCACGTCCTGACCCGCCACCCCGGCACCGGACTGGAGAAGTGCATCGGCTGCAGCCTGTGCGCCGCCGCGTGCCCCGCCTACGCCATCTACGTGGAAGCCGCCGAGAACGACCCGGCCGCGCCCGTGTCGCCCGGCGAGCGCTACGCGAAGGTGTACGAGATCAACATGCTGCGCTGCATCTTCTGCGGCATGTGCGAAGAAGCGTGCCCCACCGGCGCGGTCGTCATGGGCAACGAGTTCGAGATGGCCGACTACCGCTACCGCGACTTCGTGTACGCCAAGGAAGACATGCTCGTCGGCGTGACCGGCAGCGTCCCGCAGCGCCGCGAGGCTGAACGCAAGGGCAAACCCGTCCGCCTGGGCTTCCAGCTCGAAGGGCAGCCCCGCGCGGAACTGGAAGGAGTGAAGTACCCGTGAGAGTCGATGGTCGATGGTTGAAAGTTGATGGTTGTCCTGCGCCCCGCGCCCCGCGCCCGGTGTGCCTCCCACTGCCCACTTCCCACATCCCACACCCCGTGGCCGGAGGCCGCCCATGATGCTCGCGTTCATCCTGCTGGGCGCGCTGGCGATCGTGGGGGGCGTGATCACGATCGCGGCGCGGAACGCGGTGCATGCGGCGCTGGGGCTGGTGGGCACGCTTCTGTGCGTGGCGGGCCTGTTCGCCACGTTGAACGCGTCGTTCCTGGCGGCGACGCAGGTGATCGTGTACGCGGGCGCGGTGATGGTGCTGTTCCTGTTCGTGATCATGCTCCTGAACGCGAACCAGCCGGTCACGTCGCGTGACCCGGTGCCGTACGTGCGGGAACTCGCCGGGATCGGCGGGACGCTGCTGGCCGGGGCGTTCGTGGTGCTGGCCTTCACGTACAAGGACCCGCGTCCGCTGGCCGAGGGCGCCGAGGCGCTGCGGGGCGGGTCCGCGCTGGTGATGGGGGAGACCCTCCTGACCCGCTTCCTGCTGCCGTTCGAGGCGGTGAGCATCCTGCTGCTCGTGGCGATCGTGGGCGCGGTGGCGCTCGTGCAGCGCCCGGCCGCGCAGCCGGACGGCGTGCCGGACGAACTGGAGGAACCGGTGGGGGCCGCGCGTGAGGAGCGGGTCGCCGCGCCGCGCGGGGCCGCCCCGGCCCTCATGAACGAAGGGGAGGTGCGTGCCTGATGGTGCCCACCACCTTCTACCTGGGCCTGTCCGGGATTCTGTTCGCGCTGGGCATGATCGGCGTGCTGACGCGCCGCACGGCGATCATGGTGTTCCTGTCGGTGGAACTGATGCTGAACGCCGCGAACCTCGCGCTGGTGGCGTTCGCGCGGTCCTGGGGCGACCCGACCGGGCAGACGGCCGTGTTCATCGTAATGACGCTGGCCGCCGCCGAGGTGGCGATCGGGCTGGCGATCATCGTCGCGATCTTCCGTAAACGCGAGACCACGAACGTGGACGACCTCGCGGCATTGAAAGGCTGAGTGGCAACCTGTGGATAGTCTTCCTGCTCTGTACCTGCTGCCCCTGCTGCCGCTGCTGGGCTTCACGGCCCTGATGGTGCTGCCCCGCCTGTTCCCCGGAAAGACCGGGGGCTGGCTGGCGACCGGGATGGTCGGCGCGGCGTTCATCGTCGCCGTCATCCGCTACCTGAACCAGGGCGCGCCCGCCCATGAAGTGCTGTGGGCATGGCTGCCGAACATGGCGCTGAACGCCAACCTGTCGGTGGGCTTCTGGCTCGACCAGCTCTCGGCGCTGATGGCGCTGATCATCACGGGCGTGGGCTTCCTGATTCACCTGTACTCGATCTCGTACATGGGGCACGACCCGAAGTTCACGCGCTTCTTCGCGTTCCTGAACTTCTTCGTGGCGATGATGCTGATCCTGGTGCTGGCCGACTCCTACCCGCTGATGTTCGTCGGCTGGGAGGGGGTGGGCATGGCGTCGTACCTGCTGATCGGCTTCTGGTTCAACGGCCGGAACAGCGAGGCGAGCGACGCGCAGGTGCGTGCCGCCAGCGACGCCGAGGGCGTCAGCAACAGCAACGCGGCGCGCAAGGCGTTCATCATGAACCGCATCGGGGACCTGGGCTTCATGCTCGGCATGTTCCTGCTGTTCAAGCTGTACGGCACCCTCAGCATCCCCGAACTCGCCGAGCGGGTCGAGGGCGCGCAGGTGGCGCAGGCGGGCATCGAACTCGCGTGCCTGTTCCTGCTGGTCGGCGCGGTCGGCAAGAGCGGCCAGCTGCCCCTGACGACCTGGCTGCCGGACGCCATGGCGGGCCCCACGCCCGTCTCCGCGCTGATCCACGCGGCGACCATGGTCACGGCCGGCGTATACCTCGTGGCGCGCAGTCACTTCCTGTACGACCTCGCCCCGAACGCCAGCCTGTGGGTGGCGTGGGTGGGCGGCCTGACCGCGCTGTACGGCGCGCTGTCCGCGCTGAACCAGTCGGACATCAAGAAGATCCTGGCGTACTCCACCGTGTCGCAGCTGGGCTACATGTTCCTCGCGGTGGGCCTGCACGCGTACTCGGCGGGCGTGTTCCACCTGCTCACGCACGCGTTCTTCAAGGCGCTGCTGTTCCTCGCGGCGGGCGCGGTGATCCACGCCCTCCACGAGGAGCAGGACGTGCGGAAGATGGGCGGCCTGCACAAGTTCATGCCGTTCACGCACCTCGTGTCCGTGGCGGGCGTGCTGGCGATCGCCGGGATTCCCATCTGGAGCGGCTTCTTCAGCAAGGACGCGATCCTGGCCGCCGCGTACGAACAGAGCCTCCCGCTGTACCTGATCGGGCTGGGCGTGGCGCTGCTCACCGCGTTCTACATGGGCCGCTGGTACTTCCTGGTGTGGCGCGGCGCGTACCGCGGGCACGGCCACCCGCACGAGGCGGACACCCTCACGAAGATCCCGCTGGGCGTGCTGGCCGCGCTGGCGACCCTGGCCGGGTTCCTGAACATTCCCAAGTTCCTCCCATTCGGCAGTCACGCCTTCGACAACTACATCGGCCGCGCGGTCCCGCTGCACGCGCACGAGATTCCCGTCGCGACCGAGTGGATGCTGACCGTCTTCGCCGTCCTCGCGGGCGTGCTGGGGCTGGGCTGGGCGTTCCTCGCACACCGCCGCGGCGCGCTGGCGACCGGGCCGCTGGGTGAACTCAGCCGCAACAGCCTGTACCTCGACGCGCTGTACGACAACGTCGTGTCCGCCCCCAGCCGCGCCATCGCGGGCGCGCTGGACTCCGTGGACCGCGGCACCGACGACGCCCTGAACGGCGTCGCCCGCAACGCCAGCGGCCCCGGCGGACTGTTCACGCTGTGGCAGAGCGGCTTCGTGCGCGCCTACGCCGTCAGCATGCTGCTCGGCACCGCCGCCATCATCGGCTACTGGGCCCTCAAGACCATCGGGAGCGGCGCATGAACTCCTTCACCGACTGGCTTCCCACCCTCATGATCTTCCTGCCCCTCCTGGGTAGCCTGCTGCTGCTCGTCACGCCGAAAACCTTCCGGGACGAGGTCGCGGGCTTCATCGCCGCCCTGACGCTCGGCGCGGGCCTCGCCATCTGGCGCGGCGGCGGCTCGGACCTGTTCCGCTGGGACTGGATTCCCCCGCTGGGCATCACGTACTCCGTGCAGCTGGGCGGCGTGAGCCTCGCGCTGGCGCTCGTCACGGCGCTGATGTCGTTCATCGCGATCCTGTACGCCGCGCGCCGCATCCCCAACCCCGGCCCGATGCTGTCGCTGATCCTCGCCATGGAGACGGGCCTGATCGGCATCTTCGCCGCGCAGGATCTGATGCTGTTCTACGTGTTCTTCGAGGACGCCCTGATTCCCGCGCTCCTGATGCTCGCCATGTACGGCAAGAGCGGACGCATGGCCGCCCTGGTGAAATTCGCCGCGTACACGCTGTTCGGCAGCCTGCTGATGCTCGTCAGCATCATCGGCGTGCGCTACCTGGGCGGCAGCCCCAGCTTCGCCATGACCGACCTGAAACAGAACCTCGTGCAGGGCAGCGCGCAGACGTGGCTGTACCTGGGCTTCCTGGCCGCCATGGCCGTCAAGCTGCCGCTGTGGCCGCTGCACGCGTGGCTGCCGGACTTCCACGAGCAGAACCACGACAGCGGCGTGCCCGACGTCATGGGCACCCTGTACAAGGTCGGCGGGTACGGCATCTTCACCTTCGCCATCCCGCTGTTCCCGGACGCCAGCCTGGAACTGCGCCCCATCCTGATGGGCCTCGCCGCGTTCACGGCGCTGTACGCCGCGTGGATCGCGTTCCGGCAGACCGACTGGAAACGCCTGCTCGCCTACGCGGGCCTCAGCCACATGGGCTTCGTCGCGCTGGGCGTGTTCTCCCTGAACGAGACGGCCGTGATCGGCGCGATGTACCTCCTGGCCTTCCAGAACCTCTACACCGGCGCGCTGTTCCTCTCGGTGGGCATGCTGCAGGAACGCATCGGCAGCCTGGACACCCGCGTGGGCGGCGTCATGACCCAGGCGGGCGCCCTGAGCGGCCTGACCATGGCCCTGTGGTTCGCCAGCATCGCCGTGCCGGGTCTGGCGGGCTTCATCGGCGAGTTCAGCATCCTGCTCGGCGCGTACCAGGTCTCCCCGTGGCTGACGTTCATTGCGGGCATCACGACCATCGCCGCCGCCGCGTACGCCCTGACCGCCTTCCAGCACACCTTCTGGCAGGCGCGGCCCGCCGGGTCCGTCACCGTGCGTGACCTCGTGCACACCGAGTGGCTGATCCTGGGCATCCCGCTGGGGCTGCTGGTTCTCTTCGGCGTGTACTCCACCCCCGCCCTGAACCTCATGCAGCCCGCCGTGCGCGCCGTCCTGAGCGCCCTGGGAGGCAACTGACATGCTGCAAGTCCCCGAAGCGTCCCTCACGCCCCTGCTGCCCATCCTGCTCGTCCTCGCAGGCGCGATCAGCAGCACACTGCTGGGCTTCTGGCTCAGCCGCCGCACCCTGACCCTCATCAACATCGGCACCGTGGTCGCGTCGGCGGTCAGCCTCGGCTGGCTGTGGAACCGCGACCTGTCCTCCTTCGGCGGCGGACTGCGCGCCGACCACGCCGCGCTGCTGCTGGGCTTCGTGATCCTCGCCGGGACCCTCATGACGCTGCTCGTCACGCTGGACACCGCGTGGCGCGCCCGCGTGTCCTTCCCCGAATTCGACGCGATGCTCATGTACGCCGTCACCGGCTGCCTGCTGATCGCCTTCAGTGGCGACCTGATCGTCATGCTGATCGGCCTGGAGATCATGAGCCTCAGCTCCTACGTCCTGGCCACGTTGCAGGGCTCGCGCCGCGCGGAGGAAAGCGGGCTGAAGTACTTCCTGCTGGGCGCCGCCGGGAGCGCCGTGCTGATCTACGGCCTGGCGTTCGTGTACGGCGCGACCGGCAGCCTGAACTACGCCGCCATCGCCGAGAAGACCAGCACCCTGAACCCCGACAACGTCGGCATCCTGGTCGGCGGGGCGCTGCTGATGCTCTGCGGGTTCGGCTTCAAGGTCGCGCTGGCACCCTTCCACCAGTGGACGCCCGACGTGTACGGCGGCGCGCCCACCAGCGTCAGCCTGTTCCTGAGCACCGTCGTGAAGGTCGCCGCGTTCGCCGGGATGCTCCGCGTGTTCTCCGGCGCGCTGGAGAACGTCCCCGGCTGGCACTCCGTCCTGGCGGTCCTGATCGCCGCGACGCTGATCATCGGGAACCTCGCCGCACTGCGCCAGACGAACTTCAAACGCATGCTGGCGTACTCGGCGGTCGCGCACACGGGCTTCCTGGGCATGGCCCTGCTCGGCACGCCCGCCGCGGGCGGCGCGGCCCTCGGGTACTACCTGCTCGTGTACACCCTTATGACCGCCGCCGCGCTCGCCATCGTCGCCGCCCTCCAGCGCAGCGAGGAGGGCTTCAGCATCACCGACATGCGCGGCCTGTACTACCGCCACCCCGGCTACGCCGTCGCGCTGGCCGTGTGCCTCGCCTCGCTGGCGGGCCTGCCGCCCTTCGCGGGCTTCTTCGGGAAGTACCTGGTGTTCCAGGCGGCCTTCCAGAACGGGTACGCGTGGATCAGCATCCTCGCCGCGCTCACCAGCGTCGCCGCGCTGGTGTACTACCTGCGCCCCGCCATGCTGATGTTCATGCCCGACCGCACCCCCGCGCGTGAGTACGGCCTCGGCCAGCGGCCCCCCACCACCCTGGCCGTCGCGCTGGGCGTGGCGGGCGTCACGGTGCTGGGCCTGCTCCCGAACCTCTGGTACGCGTTCGTGGCGCACCCCGACATCTGGGCGATGCTCGCCGGACGCTGACCGGAAGCACCAGACGAGGAGGCCCGACCGGGATCAGGTCGGGCCTCCTTCTGTGGCCCCCGTCAGGCAGGAGCGGGCAGGTCGTCCAGCAGTCCGGCGGTCGTGACGACCGTGGCGAACTCGCCGTGCAGGCTTGCGAGGTGCGCGGCGTGCAGCTGCGCCGCCGGGTGGTGGGTGCCGTCTGGGCCGACCCGGTCAAAGGTGCCGGTGGCGTCCCCGACCAGCTGCACGCGGTAGCCGAGGTTCCCGGCCATGCGGGTGGTCGTGGACACGCAGTGGTCGGTGGTCAGGCCCGCGATCACGAGGTCCTGCACCCGCAGCGCCTGCAATCGTGCGTGCAGGTCGGTGCCGATGAACGCGCTGTTCACGTGCTTCTGCACGGTCGCCTCGCCGGGTCGAGGGGCGGTGGCGGGCATGAAGTCCACGCCGGTCTGCCCAGGCCGCAGGGGCGAATTCGCGTCCTGCGAGACGTGCTGCACGTGAATCACGGGCCAGCCCCGGTCGCGCCACGCGCCGAGCAGCCGCGCGGCGTTCGCCTCCGCGTGCGGGTTGTTGCGCGGGCCCCAGCGGGGATCGGTGAACCCCTGTTGCAGGTCGATGAGCAGCAGCGTGGGCGGGGTGGACATGGGGTTCCTCCGGTGGACTTCAGCAGCAGGCGGGCGCGGCGGGCCGGTCGAGCTGATCGGCGAGGCGGCGCAGGCGGGCGGCCAGCGTGGCGCGCAGCGCGGTGCGGTGCGGCTGGGTGGCGCGCAGCTGCCGTTCCAGGGCCAGCTGTTCGCGGACCTGTTCATACTGGGCGGTGCGGGTGTCGACGACTTCTTTCAGGTGCAGGTCGTGCATGTGGTCCTCCAAAGGGTGAGAGGGACTCCGATGGAATGGTTTATGAAGCCGTTCAATCCGAGCGGATGCGACTCGTAGAGCTGCGCAGCAGAGGGGGAGAAAAACGGTTTCCGGGCGTGGAGTGGACGGATCGGTGGTGTTCCGATCTGTTCGGGAAACAGACGGAATCCGTGTGAGAGAGGCCTGCTGCGCGCTGGGTGGCGGGCAGATCATGGGAGTGGGGCGCTTCAGTCGTCTTTGCAGGGCTGGGCGAGCGGTTCGAAGAAGGTGGTCAGGTCGCGGAATCCGTCGGGGTTCAGGCTGTAGTAGACCTTGGTGCCCTTCTTCTCGGAGGTGACCAGTCCGGCTTCAAGCAGCACTTTCATGTGGTGGCTGATGGTGGGCTGGGTCAGGCCGAGGGTGGCGGAGATGCTGACGGGTGCGGGGTGCTCGCCGCTGTCGCGTGCCTGTTCGTTCTTCTGGCTGGCTTCTCCGATGAGCTGCACGATCCTGAGCCGGGTGGGGTCCCCGAGGGCGCGCAGGCGGGTGAGGAGCAGGTCGAACGGACTGACATCAGGCACATCCATAGATTGCCATCTATATAGGCGGCTGTCAATATCGACCGCCATCTAAGTCATCTGGACGATGCGACCTCCCCCAGGTCTAGTCCACCACCAGGCCCGGCGGCCGCGTCCGGCACAACCCACCGCAGGTCCCGGTGAGACCGCACCGTGTCCTCGGCCAATCTCACAGCAGAATTCAGGAGTCTTGAAGGGCACTTCAATACTCCTCAACGAGCGGGGCGAGCACCTGACACCACCAGCGGTTGGAAGTGGAATTGAAGGGCGTGGTGTTGGCCCTTCAATGGAACTGGAAACCGCTGTCAGACGAGCGGCGCAGCAGAGCACCCTCCCAGAACTGCGCAGGGGGTGGACCGGGCAGCAGCCTTCAGCTGCGCTGCTCCCGCTGGTACTTCACGCGGTAGCGGGCGCGGCTGGCGGCCTCCACCAGATCCACCGGCGTCTCGATCTCGCTCCCCGTGCGGGCCGCGCCGACACTGGCGCGCAGGGGCAGGTCGCGGTACGTCAGGCGGTCCAGGGACTCCTGCACGCGCTGCGCGATCTCCGCGATGTCCTGCGCGCTCGCCTGATCCAGCAGCACCGCGAACTCGTCCGGCCCCCAGCGGAAGAACAGGTCCCCGCGCCGCTTCTGCCGCATGATGCGGCCCGACAGGTCCCGGAGCAGTTCATCCCCGGCGTGCGCTCCGTACAGTTCGTTCACCTTACGGAAGCCACTCAGGTCCACCAGCAGCAGGCCCAGCGGCCGCGCCGCCCGGCTGGCCCAGCGCTGCTCCAGGGCCCGCGTGAACGCCACGCGGTTCCCGAACCCGGTCAGGGGGTCACGCAGGGTCAGGGTCCGCAGGTTCCACCAGCGTTCCAGCGCCACCAGGGCCGTCCCGATGATCGCTGCGAACGACAGGGTCACGCCGGGCAGCAGTACGCTCAGCAGCCACAGCGGCCCGGCGGCCAGCAGCGCCAGGAACGCCAGCCCGAACCCCCACAGGCCGCGGGTCAGGACTGCCGTGACGGCCAGCGCCGCCGCGAGCAGCGCGACCAGCCAAGCGGGCAGTGTCCGGAACGGGGGGCTGAGCAGGCTGGACACGGCGCGCACCTGCATCTCCGGCGCGGCGACCGTCTGCCCCGTGAGGTCCCGTACAGCCGTCTGGCCTGCCCGGCTGTCGGTCCGGCCGATCACCACGATGCGGCCCTGCACGTCGGCATACCGGACGTTGCCGCGCACGACGTCCCGGAACGGAATGACCGGCAGCCGGTCCCGGTCCGGCGAGGTGGACCGCAGCACCTGGGGGCGGTCGCTCAGCGGCACGGGCCGTCCGGCGGCGACGGCCAGCTGCCGCGCGAAACTGGGTCGCAGCGTACCGGCCGCGTCCGGGTAGGCGGTCTGGAAGGTCCGCACGATGCCGTCGGTACTGACGTTCAGGGCGCTGACGCCACTGGGTTCGCGGCCGCCGGGTGCGGCGCTGCCGGGGTCGGTGCCCAGCACCACGTTCGACCCGCTGAACGCCTCGCGCAGCCGCACGTCGTTCTGCGCCGGGTCGTTCAGCAGGACGTCCACCCCGACGGCCGCCGCGCCTGCCTGCTCCAGGGTGTCCAGCGCCTGCCGGTACAGGTCCCGCGGCCAGCTGGCCAGGGGACCGTAGTCACGCAGGGACGCGTCGTCAATGCCGACCAACACCACCCGGTGTTCGGGCGGGGCGGGCAGGGCGCGGTTCAGTGCGTCCTGCAACCGGGGGTTGTCCGGCATGGCCAGGGCCAGCAGCGCGGCCAGGATCGCCGCGACGGGGGCGGTGATCGCGGCCAGCGAGCGTTCAGCAGAGCGTGGCATCTCGACCGGGTGCGGGCCAGTGCGGGCACGGGCGGCACCGTCCCGTCTGGCCGGGAGAAGGGGAGGCTGCGCGCCGCGTCATCCCCTTCAGTGTAAGAGAGAAATCTGACAGTTTCCCTCAGCCTGCACGTCCCGCGTGTGTTCACGCCGCGCCCTATACTGCGGGGCGTGCTTGTTGCCGCCGTGGACGCCAGTAAGGAATATGGACCGCTGACCGTCCTGCAGGACGTGACCTTCGCCGTGCAGCCCGGCGACCGGGTGGGCCTCGTGGGGCGCAACGGGGCGGGGAAGAGCACGCTGCTGAAACTCCTGACCGGGCAGCTGCTGCCGGACGGGGGCGTCGTGAAGCGCGCGCCGGGCGTGCGGGTGCGTTCCCTGCAGCAGGACCCGGTGTTCCCGCCGGGCGCGACGGTGGACAGCGTGCTGGACGCCGCATTCCACGACCTGGATCAGCTGGAGGCGGAACTGAGCGAGGCGGCCGACGCCATGAGCAGCGGCACGCCCGAGAGCATCCTGCACCACGAGGCCGTGCTGGAGCACTACCAGCGCCGCGGGGGTTTCGAGCGGCGCAGCCGCAAGGACGCCGTGACGCTGGCGTTCGGCTTCCGGGGCCGCGAGGCCGATCTGGCGGCCAGCCTCAGCGGCGGCGAGCGCACGCGGCTGGGGCTGGCCGCGCTGCTCGTGGAGAACCCGGACGTGCTGCTGCTGGACGAGCCGACCAACCACCTGGACATCGTGATGGTCGAGTGGCTGGAAGGCTTCCTGGGCCGCTACCCCGGCGCGGTGCTGGTCATCAGCCACGACCGTGCGTTCCTGGACACCGTCACCCGCGAGACCGCGTACCTGCGCGGCGGGACCATGAAGGTGTACGCCGGGAACTACACGACGTTCCGCGAGACGCTGGCCGCCGAACTGGAACAGCAGGCGGCGCGCTTCGCGGTGGAAAGCCGCCAGATCGCGTCCCTGCAGGCCAGTGCGGACCGCATGAAGATCTGGGGTCTGGGCATGAGCAAGCTCGCCCGGCGGGCCAAGGCCATGCAGGCCCGCGTGGACCGCATGCAGGCCCGCGCCACCAATGCCCCGCCGCCCGAGCAGCGCACGACCCGCATCACCTTCCACGCGCCCGAGAGCGGCGAGGTCGTGCTGGACGCCCGGCACGTCACGCGCGTGCTGCCCGGCGGACGGCAGCTGTTCCGGGACGTGAACGTGCAGATCCGTCAGGGGGAACGCGTGGCGATCATCGGCCGCAACGGCGCGGGGAAGACCACCTTCCTGCGCACCCTGCTGGGCCTGGAACCCAGCGACGATCCGCGCGCCCGCATCCTGACCGGGGCGCGCGTCACCGTCGGGTACTACGATCAGGCGCTGCGCGGCGTGGAACCCAGCGAGACGCTGTACGACGTGGCCCGCGCGTACACCCAGAAGGACCCGGAAGCGCACGACCTGCTGGGCACGTTCATGTTCCCGTACGACCAGCACGACAAGCAGGCGCGCATCCTCTCGGGCGGCGAGCGGGCGCGGCTGGCGCTGCTGAAACTCGCGCAGGAGGACCACAACCTCCTGATCATGGACGAGCCCACCAACCACCTCGACATGGAGATGGTCGAGGCGCTGGAAGCCGCGCTGGACGACTTCACGGGCACGCTGGTGATGGTCAGCCACGACCGCGCGTTCATCGAGGGCCTCGCGGACCGCATCTGGCTGATCGAGGACGGGCAGTTCTTCGAGTACCCCGGCTGGGAGGACTACAAGGCCAAGCACCGCACGGCCGCCGAACTGGAGGCCGAGGCGCTGGCCGCCGCACCGAAGGTCAGCGCGAAACCCGCCGCGCCGAAGGGCAAGGGCCTGTGGCACCTCAAGCGCGAGGTGGAGGCCATCGAGGCCGATATCGCCCGCCTGGAGGGCGAACTGGAGGCCGCGCAGGCCGCACTGGGCGCCGCCGCTGCCGACGCGGATTTCGTGGCGCTGGGGCAGGCCGCGCACGACCTGGAAGTGCAGCTGGAAGCGAAGATGGAAGCCTGGGGCGCCAAGCAGGCCGAGGTGGAGGCGAAGGGCGGCTGACCCCGGGCGCCTGATGGCGGAGTCCCACTGTTCTGGACAGCGGGTCATGCGTCTCACGTCCCCCGCCCTATCCTGAGTCCGGAAGTCAGGATTATGACCAGCCCCCACCTCACCCCCCACGCGCCCGACGCCACCCCCGACGCCGGGACCGCCGCGCTGACCTGGGCCGCCGAGGCCTACCTGGCGCACACCCACCCCCGCGCCCCGCTGCGCCTGGAACGCGTCACCCTGAGCGGCGTCACGTACACCTGCGCGCCCGACCCCGCCGCGCTGCGCCTGAACCGCGCGCTGGCCGAGGACGTCGTCATGGTCGCCCTGGCCGCCCGCGAGGCCGCCACCCTGACCGGCACGCCCGCCCCCACCACCGGACGCGACGCGCGCATGCTGCTGGACTGCGCCCTGACCGACCCCGACGAACGCGAGACCCTCGACGCGTACCTGAGCGTCCTGCAGGGCCGCGCCCGATCCAGACTGCGCCGCGCCTGGAGCGAGGTGCAGGTCATCGCCGCCGGACTGCGTGAACACGGCGAACTGGACGCCGCGCAGGTCGCGTGGCGCGTCGCCTGCGCCCAGGGCATCCGCGCCACCCTGCTCAACTGAGTGAGGGACGGCTGAGGATCGTCACTCCAGGTGCCGCTTCCTGTGCGGGACTGAACCACGATCAGCACAGCCTCTGCGCCCTGATACCGCGCAACCGGAGCGGCGCACTCCGGTTTTAAAGCTTCCCTTCACCTTGCAGCGCGTCTCACGGTCCCCCCGGACTGCAGCGCGCACGCTGGGCGGCACGGAGGCCCACATGAACGACGACAAGAGCATGGTCAGCCGCTGCGACGCCACCACCTGCCGCTTCAACGACGACCACAACTGCACCGCCGGGCAGGTCGAGATCAGCATGAGCGGCCAGACCGCCCAGTGCATGACCTTCATCCCCGCCGAGGGCATGAGCGACACCCAGAGCGTCCGCGCCGACCACCACTGAACACCCACGAGCAGGGGCCGCCTTCAACTGGAGGCGGCCCTGACTGTATTTACCGGACCGTGACGACCCTGGGGGCATTCAGGTCGGTGTAGTCCAGCACGACGCCCGCCCGCGCTTCGGGGTCCGCCTCGCGGAAGTACAGTTCGTTGCCTGCCACGTAGCGGCGGTTGCTGTCCGCCGCCGGGTCGGGCGAGCCGTAGCCCGGCCCGCGCGCCGCGCCACGCGGCACCGACACCGCGAACGGCACGCGCAGGAACACCGAGTCGTGCCACCAGTCGCGCAGGTCCGGGCGGTGCAGGAACAGCCCGTCCACGATCAGGAGACTGCCTGGCTCGGCCAACAGTGCAGGGCCGGGCACGGGTTCGTCGCGGGTCACGTCGAACACCTGCGGGCGATAGCGCAGGGTCCCGCCGGGCGACAGGGGAGAGAGCACCTCGCGCACCAGCGCCGCCAGGTCGTACGAGTCGCGGTAGAACCCCTCCGGCGACGTGCGCCCCCGCGCGTACCGGGCCGCGCGGGGCTGGTGAAAGCCGTCCATGCTCACGCGGATGACGGGCCGCCCCAGCGCCCGCACCCGCCCGGCCAGTTCGTCGGCCAGGGTGGTTTTGCCCGCCCCGTCCACGCCGTCCACCGCGACCCGCACGACCGGGTGCGCTGGGAGGGCCGCCCAGCGAGCCGCGAGCCACGCCAACACCCCCTCCCGGTCCGGTCCCTGCGGCGCGTTCAGAGTTTCAGGTCGCCTTTCTCGGTGACGTTCAGGCCCTGCGCGACTTCACGCGCGGCGTTCTGGCGTTCACGGTCCAGGTACGTCTGCGCCTGCGCGACCTCCTTGTCCAGCACGGTCATCGTCTCGCGGAAGCGGTCCAGCGCCTGCGTGCGGTAGGCGCTGATGGCGTCCAGCGCGCCGTACACGTCCCGGAACGCCGCCTGGATGATCTGCGGGTCCACGGTGGCGCTGCCCGCCTGCCGCTGGATCTCGGTGCTCTGCTGCTTCAGGAGTTGCGCGGTCGAGCCGATCATGCGCCCCGTCGTGTCGTTCAGTGCCGTGACCTGCCCCAGTACCGCCTGCTGCGTCCCGAGCGCCTGCGAGACCATCAGCGCGGTCTTCAGGGCGCTGACGGTGGTGGTCGTGGCGCGGTCCACGCCCTTGATGAGCTCCATGTTGTTGCGCCGCACGAGATCCAGCGCGAGGTACCCCTGGATGCTCACGGCCAGCTGAGTCAGGAGGTCCGTGACGCGCTGCCGCACGGCGAACAGCAGTTCCTCGCTGACCATGCGGGCCTTCTCTGGGTCGGTGACCTGCAACTCGGTCAGGCGGCGGGTCAGGGCCTCGTCCACGGCCTTGCCGACGTGCGCGTACTGCCGGAGTTTCTGCATGGTGTCCCACAGGTGGACCTTCTCGGTCTCGATGGTGGCGTTGTCGCGCCGCAGTTCGTCCTGCCCGCGGTACAGCGCCTCCAGGATGCCGTTCAGGTGCGACTGCGCGCTCTGGTAGCGGTCGAGGTGGTTCTGCACCTTCTTCCCGCCGGGCAGCTTCCCGAACAGGCGGCGGGGGGTGGGCGCGCGGCTGGGGTCGAGGTCCTCGACGGTGCGGCGCAGGTCGGTCAGGCCGCGCAGGATGTCGCTGCCCTCCGCGAGCGCCCCGGCCCGCGTGGCGCGCAGCGGGCGGTCCAGCATGCGGTTGCTGCTCTGCGCGGCGGCGCGCTGCTCGGGCAGGCCCAGTTCATGCACGGCGTCCAGTTTGCGTTTGAACTCCGGGCTGTGCGCGCCCGCACTCAGGACGTCCTGCGCAAACGCCTGCGCCATGGTTTCCAGCCGCGCGCGGTCCTCGGGGGACAGCGGCACCATCTCGGGCGCCTGCCCCGCCTGCACGCTCGGAACGGCCTCCGGGGCTTTCAGCATCGAATCGGGCGGCGTCAGCGGTCCGGGGGTTCCATCACTCATGCCCCCCATTACGCGCCGGTGGCGGGCCGGGTTGCATCCGGCAAAAGGCGCATCCCACGGATCAGGGCGGGCCGCTACGCTGGGACCGATGCCCGGCACCCCCGACCTGACCCTGCGTGAACGTCATCCCGACGATCTGCCGATCCTCTGGCGCTGGACGCACGCTGAACCCGACCCTGAGTGGCAGCGCTGGGACGCCCCGTACTTCCACGCCGTTCGCAAGGAAGCAGAGGTGCTCCCATTCGAGACCTACCGCGATCAGACCCTGGACCGCCCGGTCAGTCGGAACGTGCGCGTGATCGCGCTGGACGGCGTGTGCATCGGGCAGGTCAGCCGCGCCGAGGAAGCCCCGGCGGGCGGCGGGTGGTGGGACCTGGGCCTCCTGATCTTCGACCCGGGGCACTGGGGCGCCGGGCTGGGGACGCGGGCACTGGACCTGTGGGCAGCAGCGACGTTCGCGGAGACGGACGCGCACGTCCTGACGCTGACCACCTGGGGCGGCAACGAACGCATGATCCGCGCGGCGGCCCGCGTGGGCTTCCACGAGTGCGCCCGCATCCCTCAGGCGCGGGCGTGGGCAGGCCAGCGCTGGGACAGCGTGAAACTCGCCCGGCTGCGCGGCTGAAACAGGGAAGGGGCGCGGCGTGATGTCAGCGCCGCGCCCCTCCTGTTCAGGTTCAGTTCTCGATGGTGACCGGGAACTCCTCAGCCATGATTCGCACGCCCGCCCCGCTGAACACCGCGCGGATGGTGTACTCCCCGGCGGGCAGGGCGCGTCCGGCGCTGTCACGGCCGTCCCAGCGGATGTCCTGCACGTCCATCGTCTCGCCCGGCGCGACGTCCGTCATGACCAGCTGCATGGTGCACACGGTGTTCGTGGGGTTGGCGCGCACGACCTTCCCGGCGGCGTCAAGCACCTCGAAGCGCACGTCGCACGCCCCGTGCTGCAGGTTGATGGGCTGCTCGCCCAGGTTCGACAGCGTGAACGTCCAGGTGGTCGCCTGCCCGACTCGCAGGCTGCCGGGACCGTTGAGGTTCGCGCTGTGCTCGGTCCTCAGCACAGGATTGGTCATGGGGAGGGTGCTGGCGGCGGGCGCAGGGGTGCTCGGGGCCGGGGTAACCGGGGCTGGGGTCGTGGGGGCGGCGCTGCTGCGGGGCGGCAGAGCAGGAATGTTGAAGACGCTCGTCTGCGCCTGGGCCAGTGAGGACGTCAGGACGGCAGCGGTCAGCAGGAGGCGCAGAGTCATGCCTTCACTGTTCGCCACGGCACCTGACGCTGCGTGAGGACCACTGAAGCAAACGTGAGGGTTCACCCCCCGGTGCAGCACTCCCGCGCGGCTGGGTATGCTGCCGGGCATGAACCGCAGCGCCATCCTTGCCCGCACCTTCCAGGCCCACCGTTCCGCCCTGCTCGACCTGCTCGAGCAGCTGCCCGAGGATCAGGGCACGTTCGCCGCGTGGGACGGCGGCATGAGCTTCATCGGGCTGTCCGACCACCTGTCCGCCAGCGCCGACCGGTTCCTGAACATGGTGCAGGGCCAGGCGCCCGACGCGATGCCCGAGCCGAGCGCCACGCTGACCGAGGCGCGCGGCCGCCTGTGGGACTCGCGGGAACGCGCCCTGAACGCCATCAGCGCCCTGAGTGACGAGGACCTGTCGCGCCGCGTGCCGGCCTTCGGGGGGCGCGAGATGCCGGTCGCGGCGCTGATCGACACGATCATCACGCACGAGGCTCACCACAAGGGGCAGGTGTGGCTCATGGCCCGCATGATCGGCTTGAAGCCCCCCATGTTCATCAAGATGGGCTGAGGTCCATGGACGCGCTGCTGCTGATCCTGCTGCTGGCTGCGTTCGTGTGGGCGCTGCTGCACTTCACGCGGGACCTGCGCCGGGTCGGCCCCCGGTCGGGCCGGGCGCAGGGCAGCGGCACGCGGGCCGAACGGGCGCTGGAGGAGGAACTCCTGCGCCTGACGCGCGGCAACCGTGGGGCCATCGAGCGGGGCGTGACCGCGCAGCGCCGCCGCCACCCGGAGGCCAGCCGCGCCGAACTGCTGCGCCACCTGCGCGACGGGTACCTGCGCGACCGCAGCCGCTAGGCCCTCTGGCGTACCTGGGCATCTGCGGCACCCCGGCTGGCGTGGGGGTGCTAGCGTGCCGTATTCCAGTTGCACCCCGGAGGTCCCATGAAACGAATCCTGACTGCTGCACTGATCGTTCCCACCGGGGCCCACGCCTGATCCTGTCCGGCGGACGCCCCGGCCCCCGCCGAGGTTTCCCACGTGAACACCTACACCCTTGAAGCGGCCACGCACGACACGCTGGCCGATGTCGTCGCCCTGATTCCAGATCCCGCCGAGGCCGGGCGGCGCCTGACCTTCACCCGCTCGCGGGTCGAGGCCGGGGCGCTGCGCCCGGAGCAGTTCCTCATTCTGCGTTCGCCCCGCGGGGTGGAGGGCGTCTGCCTGCGTCCCGCCAGCCCACAGATTCCGCTGCTCCCACGGCTGCGCGAGGACGTCCCTGCCGGGGCGCTGATCTCCTTCCTGCGTGAACTGCGCGCGGCGGGCCCGCGCCTGATCCTCGTGTCCACCCAGGCGCCCCTTCGCCGTGAAGAGGCCGAGGCCGCCGGGTGGGATCTTCAGGAGGCGAACGTCGTGTACGAGACGACCGACCTCCGCGCCCGGTCGTACCCGGCTGACCCGCACGTTCAGCCCGTAACCGCAAATGATCCTGGCGTGGCGGCGGCCCTGACGGCGCTGGGCCGCGAGGCCTGGACGCCGGGCGAGGACTGGACGCTGTACGCCCTGACCCACGCGGGCGAGGTGGTGGCCCTGGCGGCCCTGGGGGCCAGTGGGCCGCCCGACACGGCCGGGATCGACCTGATCGGCGTTCTGCCCCAGCGGCGCGGCCAGGGCTTGGGGGCTCGGCTGCACGCGCACCTGCTGCATCTGGCCGCGCAGACCTTCGGAACGCACGTGGGCGGCACGGAAGCCGACAACCGCGCTATGCGCCGCCTGTTCGAGCGGCACGGCGCGCGGCTGGTGTCCACGCAGCTGGACTTCCATACCCCGGCCGTCCCTGCGCCTTGACCAGCCGTGGCGGGCTCGCGTAGAATTCTCTCTTGGTCAAGCGGGGCAGGGCGACCAACAGCCTATCGCGGCGCGTCATGCGCCCGCCCAGGCGGCCCGAACCCCAGACGGAAGCCGTCCCAGACGAGCGACCGGACTACGAAGGAGGCACTCACATGCCCAAGATGAAGACACTGAAAGCGGCCAGCCGCCGGGTGAAGATCACCGGGACCGGCAAGGTCATGGCGTTCAAGAGTGGCAAGCGCCACCAGAACACCGGCAAGAGCGGCAACGAAATCCGCGGCAAGGGCAAGGGCTTCGTCCTCGCCAAGAGTGAATGGGCCCGCATGAAACTCATGCTGCCGAAGGGGAAGTGAAGTAGATGCCTCGCGCCAAAACCGGTATCATCCGTCGCCGCCGTCACAAGAAGGTCCTGAAGCGCGCCAAGGGCTTCTGGGGCTCCCGCAGCAAGCAGTACCGCAACGCGTTCCAGACCCTGCTGAACGCCGCGACCTACGAGTACCGCGACCGCCGCAACAAGAAGCGTGACTTCCGCCGCCTGTGGATCCAGCGTATCAACGCCGGCGCCCGCCTGCACGGCATGAACTACAGCACCTTCATCGGTGGCCTGAAGAAGGCGAACATCGACCTGAACCGCAAGGTCCTGGCCGATATCGCCGCGCGCGAACCCGAGGCCTTCAAGGCCCTCGTGGACGCCGCCAAGAACGGCAAGTAAGACCCCCGTTCAGGAGGCCCGCGCTCCCCGTGAGTGCGGGCCTCCTGCTTTGGGTGCAAAGAGAGTGGGCCGGGTATCAGCGCCCGGCCCACTCCTCTGACTGGATTCAGGGTTCGAAGGTGTCCTGGAAGGCGTAGCGGTCGCCGCGCACCCAGTAGTTCACGTAACTGGCGCGTTTCTGGCCGCTGTAGGTGGTGCGGCGCAGCAGGAACGCGGCGGTGCCCAGTGGCACGCGCAGCAGGTCGGCTTCCTCTTGGCGGAGGTTGACGGCCTCGAGGTTCTGCTCGACGCGCTGCAGGGGCACGCCCAGGCTGATCATGATCTCGTGGATGCTCTCGGCGCCCAGGTTGTGATCCAGCAGGTTCGGGACGAGGGTGCCGTTGATGTAGCGCTTCTCGATGACCAGGGCTTCGTCCCCGGCGGTGCGCAGGCGGTGCACGAAGATGACGGGGTCGCCGGGCTGGATCTGCAGCACGATGGCGATCTCGGGGGTGGCCTCGATCTGCATGGCGCGCAGGACCGTGGTGCGGTGGTCGGGGTGGCGGGCCCATTCCTTGAAGGGCCGGACGCGGAACATGCCCTGCCGGAAGCGTTTCCCGGTGGGGAAGGTGCCGGCGCCCTGGACGCGGTAGACGTAGCCTTCGCGTTCCAGTTCGTCGATGGCGCGGCGGGCGGTCATGCGGGAGACTTCGAATTCGCGGGCGAGCTGCGGTTCGCTGGGCAGGGGGAGCCCCTCGGCGTAGTGGCCGCCGAGCAGGCGGTCTTTCAGGGTCGTCTTGATGAGCGGGTACTTCGCCATGCATCCCTCCGGGCAGTCCGCTGGCGGGCGGTGCCTGCTTTCATCTTAAGTTTAGTGTACAGGGTACACAAGCTTGTCTAGCTGTCACGCCCCCCGAGACAACGAGCGTTAGGCACACCAGACCGCCCCGCCACCTCTCAAACGACAGGCCATCAGCCCCCGATATGCGACATCTCCACCTTCGGGCGCAGGGCCGCCGTCGCCTCGCCCCGCTCCTCACTGTACCGGTCCCCCCGGCCCGCCCACACGCCCGCGATCAGGTCCCGCAGCGCCCCGTCCGACGCGCCCCCCCGCAGCGCCGCACGCAGGTCCGTGCCACCCGACGCGAACAGACAGGTGTACAGCACCCCCACCGCCGAGATCCGTGCCCGCGAGCAGTCCCCGCAGAACGGCGCCGTCACCGAACTGATCAGTCCCACCTCACGCCCCGCCGGGTCTGCGTAGCGCGACGCCACCTCACCCCGGTAGTCCGCCCGGACCGGCCGGAAATGACCGCCCCCAGCCTCGCCGCCCAGCCGGGCCAGCACCTCCCGGCTGGGTACCACGCTGTCCAGGTTCCAGCCGTTGTGATTCCCCACGTCCATGAACTCGATGAACCGCACCGGGGCCAGTTCACGCAGCGCCAGCCACAACTCGCGCAGGCCCGCGTCGTTCACGCCGCGCTGCACCACCGTGTTCACCTTCACGCCCAGTCCCACCGTCAGCGCCGCCTCGATCCCGTCCAGCACCTTCTGCGGATGCGTGCCCAGGCCATTCATCCGCCCGAACACCTCGGGGTCCAGGCTGTCGATGCTGACCGTCACCCGCCGCAACCCCGCTGCCCGCAGGTCCGCCGCCACACGCGGCAGCAGCAGGCCGTTCGTGGTCATCGCCACGTCCTCCACGTCCGGAATCGCCGCCAGCGCCGCGATCAGGGTCGGCAGGTCCCGCCGCAGGGTCGGCTCGCCGCCCGTGATCCGCAGCTTGCGCACCCCCAGCGACACGAACGCGCGGGCCAGCCGCTCGATCTCCTCGAAACTCAGCAGCTCCGCACGCGGCAGGAAGGCGTACTCCGGCCCGAACACCTCGGCCGGCATGCAGTACGTGCAGCGCAGATTGCAGCGGTCCGTCACGCTGATACGCAGGTCACGCAGAGGTCTTCCCAGCAGATCGAGCATTGCCCCGCAGGATAGCGGGCGCCGGGTGGGAACTTGGCGGGACGACTCGCAATCCAGCCCGGACCGCCCCGGACGGGCTTCTCAGGACCAGGCGGCGGCCCAGGGGCGCTGCGCTGCCAGTCGTGCAGACCGCTCACCGGCGTGGGCAGCGCCACCCACCCCCGACCTGCCGGGTGCGCAGTGCTGCCGATGCACCCACACGCGACGTGGCCTAGCATGGCGCGCGTGACTGCCCTGACCCGCGCCGCCTCTGCCTACCCGACCGGGTTCTGGGTCCTGTGGTGGGGCACCCTGATCAACCGCCTGGGCGAGTTCGTGGTGCCGCTGCTGGGCTTCTACCTGACCGCGCACGCGCACCTGACCATCACGCAGGTCAGCGTGATCCTGGCGATGCTGGGCCTGGGCCGCTTCGTGTCCGAGGGCCTCAGCGGCCCGCTGACCGACCGGCGCGGCCCGGCCTTCACCATGATCCTCGCGCTGACCGGCGGGGCGGTCATGATCCTGGCACTGTCATTCGCGCAGGGGTTCTGGTGGACGGCGGCGGGCGTGCTGGGCTTCTCGCTGCTGTCCGCGCTGTACAAACCCGCCGCGAGCACCGCCGTCGCGGACCTCACGCAGGGCGCGCAGCGGACCCGCGCGTACACCCTGCTGTACTGGGCGATCAACGTCGGCGCCGCCACCGCCCCCCTGCTGGGCGGCTGGCTGGCCGGGCGATCCCTGCGGCTGCTGTTCTGGCTGGACGCCGCGACCATGGCCGCGTACGCGCTGCTGCTCACGGTGCTGTACCCCCGCGCCGCCCGGCCCACCCGGAGTGCCGCGGCACGCGCCCGCTCATTCCTGCCGCGCGACCCGCTGCTGTGGCAGTTCTGCCTCGCGTCCCTGCTGTTCGGCCTGACGTACCAGAGTTACAAGCTGCTGGCCGTGGTGTTCGCGCAGCAGGGCTTCACGCCCCTGCAGTACGGGCAGGTGCTGGCCGTGAACGGCGCGCTGGTCGTCCTGCTGGGTCTGCCCCTGGGGCACCTGATCGCCCGCAGCAACCACCCCCGCTGGCAGGCGCTGGGCGCCGCACTGCTCGGCGTAGGCTTCCTGGGCCACGCCCTGGCGCACACCCTGGGGGCGCACATGCTGGCCGTGGCCGTCTGGACGGTGGGGGAGATCGTCGCGTACAGCATCAGCAAGACCATCATCAGCGAATTGGGCCCGCCCGCGCAGCGCGGGACGTACATCGGACTGGTGGGCAGCATGGCGGGCCTCGCGACCCTGCTGGCCCCACTGCTGGGCGGCGCGATGCTGCAGACACTGGGGGCGGCAGGCATGTGGGTCGTGATCGCCGGACTGGCCCTCCTGGCCGCGCTGCTGCTGCTGGCCCTCGAAGGGCGCGTGCGGGCGCGGCTGGCGCTACACAGCTCGGTGGACTAACAGGCGACACTCAGGGTATCCGGCCCCTGCCGCCGCGCCCGGTACTGCTCGGCGTCCGCCACGTCAATCATCTGCTCCACGCCCTGAATGAATCCCCGCGCGGCCAGCCCCACCGCCAGGGTCGCCGGGGACGTCAGGCCCTGCGCGGCCCAGTCCTCCTGCGTCACGCCCAGCAGCACCCGCTCCATCGCCACGCGCGCCCCGGCCACGTCCGTGTCGGGCAGCACCACCATGAACTTGAACTGATCGAAGCGCGCCACCGTATCCGTGTCCCGCACGCTCCGCTGCAGCAGCCGCGCCACGGCCGTCATCACGTTGCTTTCCAGCAGCGTGTCCTTCACGTCACTGTGCGCGCCGGGAAATTCCACGGCCACCACCGCCAGCGACAGTGGCGCGCGAGTCCGCTCGCTGCGCCGGAAGTGCTGCCGCAGCAGGTCCACGCCGTACTCCCGCGACCGCGCGCCACTGTCCGGGTCCAGCATGGACGTCCCCCGCCAGCGCGAGACAAGCTGCTGCAACTCCTGCAGCTGCGCGCTCGCCTGATCCATGGCGCTGTCCAGCGTGTCCCGCGCCTCGCGACGCTCGCGCCGCAACGCCAGCCCATGCTGCGCGTCCCGCAGCGCGTCCTGCACGCGCCGCTGCGCGCCCAGCTGCGCCTCGCGCGCGCTGGCCTGCAGTTCACCCCAGCGGCGCAGGGCAGGGACGGCCGCCTCCGCGTTGCCCTGCGCCAGCGCCAGCGCCGCCAGTCCCGCGTGAGCTTCCGCCTCGTTGATCGCGTCGCCGCTGGCCTGCCCGACCGACGCGGCCTCCAGGAACGCCTCGCGCGCCTCACGCGTCTGCCCGTGCCCCTGCGCGTGCTGCCCCAGGCGCAGCAGCGTCTCGCCATGCAGGCGCGGCGCGTCGCCCGTCAGCGCCAGACTGCCCTTCAGGATCGGCGACACCCGCCCCGGATCGGTCTGCGCGGCTGCCAGTGCGTTGAGCAGCCGCGCGTGCAGGGCCGGGGCGTCCAGGTCGCGCGCCACCTCGGTCGCCTTCTCCAGGAACTTCCCGGCCCGCTCCAGGTCCCCCTGCGCGAGGTACGCGCGGCCCACGCCGCCCAGCGCCTCGGCCTGCTCCGCCGTGCCCTGCCCGTTCACGAGGTACGCCGCCGCCCGGAACGCCGCCAGGGCCTCCACCGCGTCACCGGCACGCAGGTGCAGGTCGCCCAGCAGCAGCAGCAGCGGCAGGGACGCGTGCTGCCGGGCCGCGTCCTCGCCTGCCAGGGCCAGGGCCGCGCGGGCCGCCCCCAGCGCCCCGGCGTGATCCTCCAGGTCCATCAGCAGGGCCGCGCTGCGCCGCAACGCCTGCTCCTCCAGCGCGCCGTCCAGCGCGTCCCGGGCCAACTCGGTCGCCTGCACGGCCGCCACCAGCGCCTCCCGCGGGTCCGGGGCCAGCTGCGCCACCCGGTACAGACTCTGCCGCTCGCGCTCCGGGTCCCGCAGGTGCTCATACTGCGAGGCGGCCAGCCGCGCCGCCGCCAGCCCCTCGGCCGAGTCCAGCAGGTGCGCCAGGTGAAAATTCGCGCCCGCCTGCCGCTCCGCGTCGTTCAGGAACGCCGCCAGGTCCCGCGCAGCCAGCGCCAGATCCACCCGGTCCTGCAGCGGGTGCGGTTCCGTCACCAGCTGCAGCAGGCCGTCCACCCGCGCCAGCGACCGCTCGGGGGACAGCCGCGCCTCGTACGGCTGCAGGGCCGGGGGGAGCAGCGCACTCCACTCCTCTGACGGCAGGGGAGCAGCGGCGGGCAGGGTCATGCCTCCAGCGTAGGCCGGCGGTCTGTCAAACGCCTTGCAGCCCACCGAGGACCGCTTTCTTAATCCGGCCTCCATGAGCAGCCGGAGGGTGCGGAATTCAGCGCATCACGGTCAGCTGATTGGGGCCCGCCCGGTGGGCGCGGTAGTGCTCGGAATCCGCCGCGTCCACCAGCATGTTCACGCCCTGCACGAAGCCCCGCTCGACGACCCCCACGGCGAGACTCACGGGGTCCGGCAGCTCCGGCACGCCCCAGTCGTACTGCCGGACCTGCTCGATCGCGCGGCGCAGCGGATGCGTGGCGCCGTCCGCGTCCGTCTCGGGGAAGATCACCATGAACTTGCCCTGATCGAAGCGGGCCACCGTGTCCATGGCGCGCACCTGACCCTCCAGCACGCGGGCCACGGTGCTCAGCACGGTGCTGACGAACAGATCGGCCGGGCCGAGGCCGGGCGGGGCCTGCACGTCCACCCCCACGATCGCCAGGGCCAGCGGGGCGCGCATCCGCACGCAGCGGTTGTGATGCAGGGCCAGCACCTCCAGACCGAACTGCCGTGAGTGGGCGCCACTCTCCGCGTCCAGCATCGAGGAACTGCGCCAGCGGTCCAGCATGATCTGCATGGCGGCCAGCCGGCCGCTGGCGTCCTGCACCGTGCCGTCCAGCAACTGAGTGGCGCGGCGGCGCTCGCGGCGGCCGGTCAGCCGTTCCTGCGCGTCGCGCAGCGCCGACTCGACCCGCAGCTCTGCCCGCTGCCGCTGCTGCCCGGCGCGGTCCTGCGCGTCCAGTCCGGCCCGCAGGTGCGCGGCCGCCTCTGCATGGTCCTCCTGCGCCTCCGCCAGGTCCGCCAGGGCCAGGTGAGCGCGCGCTGCCAGGTCAGGGCGGCCGCGGTCCAGCGCGAACGTGACGGTCCAGATCAGGTCCTGGCGGGCCTCGCTGGCGTGACCCTGCGCGCGGGCATGGTCGGCGAGGCGCAGCAGGGTCTCGCCGTGCTGGTCGGGCCAGCCGTGTTCAGTCAGCGCCAGGCTGCGCTTGAGAAGTCGCAGCGCCGCCGGAGCCTCGCCCTGGGCGTCATGCACGGCCGCGCGGGCGTCCAGCAGGGGCGCGAGCAGTTCCGCGTCCCCGTGCCGCTCGGCCAGCGTCAGCGCCGCGTCCAGGAAGCGGACGGCGCGGTCCTGATCGCCCTGCGCGGCGTACGTGCGGCCCAGGCCACCCAGCGCGCGGGCCTGCGCGGCCGTGCCCTCGCCGTGCGTGTAGTGGGCGGCGGCCCGCAGCGTCTCAAGCGCCGCGGCCGGATGGCCGGCGTCCAGGTGCAGTTCGCCGAGGCCCAGCATGGCGTCCACCGCCTCGGCGTGGTGATCATGGGCGTCCGCGAGTTCCAGCGCCCGCGTGAACGCCTCCCGGGCGTGCGCTCCGCTGCCCTGGCGCCGCAGCCACTGCCCCAGTTCGGTTCGCAGCGCCTGTTCCTCGCTGCGGGCGCCGAGTTCGTCCGCCAGGGCGGCCGCGCGGGCCAGAGCGGTGATCCGGGCGTGCGGCTCGGTCAGCAGGTGCGCCTCGCGGGCCGCGCAGTCGAGTTCCTCGGGGCCGAGCCCCAGGTACTCGAAGCGCTGCCCGGCCGACTGGACCAGCGCCAGGACCTCTGGACCGCCCTGCAGGTTCGCCAGGCGCAGCTCGGCCCGCGCGGTGCGTTCCGCGTCGTTCAGGCTGCTGGCCAGCCGCCGCGCCTGCTCGGCCAGGTCCACCTGTTCCGCCAGCGGGTGAGGCTGCCCGGACAGGCTGAGCAGGGCGTCCACCCGCTGCGGCCCAGGTTGAGGGGGCAGCAGCGCCTCGAAGGGGTGCAGGTGGGCGGGCAGGTGAAGGTCCATGCAGTACCTCCGCCGCAGCTGGCCGCGCGGCCCGGCCGAGAGCCCACGCGTCGGTGCCGGACCGGGTGGGAGGGTGAGACTCCACCTTACTCAGGCGGCGCACGCGCATCAACTGCGTGCCGACCCCTGGCGGTGGGGGTCGGCGGGGGGCCTGACCGGGCGCGACGCGGGTCAGAGGCGCCGGTAGTACAGGCGCGTGCCGGTCAGACCTCCGTGGGGTTTCAGGGCGTAGTCGGGGATCTCGCCGGCGAACACGTACCCGGCGCGTTCGTACAGGCCCGACGCGCCGCCTTCGCTGGCGGTGTCCAGCATCAGCAGGGTGCGCCCGTGCGCGCGGGCCAGGGCCTCGGCCTCGCGCAGCAGTGTCAGGGCCAGCCCGCGCCCGCGCGCGTCCGGGGCGGTCATCATCTTGGCGATCTCGGCGCGGTGCGGCTGGTTGGGGGGCGTGTCGAGGATCAGCGTGACGGTGGACAGGAGCTGCTGGCCCTGCCACGCGCCCAGCACGACGCGTTCTCCACGCGCGGCGGCGGCCAGGGAGTCCTCCCAGAACGTGCGGGCCTGCGCGGGGTCCAGAGGGTGCATGAAACTCACGGACCCCCCGGTGGCGACGGTGGCGATCAGCAGGTCGCTCAGGGCGGCCAGGGTCTCGGGAGTGGCGCTCAGCGGCTCGGTGCGGACGGCATCGGTCATGGGATTACCTCCGGGCGAGAAAGACGGCGTACGTGCAGGGGTGCGGGCCAGGATTCTCGAAGGTCACGTCGCAGGGCGTCCCGAAGCCCAGACAGTCGCCGGCTGCGAGGTCCCAGGTCAGGTCGGGCGCGCGGTGCTCGGTCAGGCGCAGTTCACCCGACTGCACCCACAGCAACTGCTGAATGTGCGCGTAGGAACGGGCGGGCAGCGTCACGCTCGCCCCGGCGGGCAGGGTGACCTGCACGGCCTCCAGCGGGTGGGTGGGCGCGGCGAACAGCTGGCGGCGGGTGTAGCCGGTCGCGGGGTCACGCCACTCGGGCTGCTGCGCGGCGCGCGACAGGCGCTCATGTTCGCGCTCCCCGGCGCCCCCCTCGGCGCGCAGGAGCAGGCCTGCCAGCGTCAGGTCGAACGCCCCGGCGAGGCGCAGCAGCGTGACCGCCGTGGGGCTCATCTCGCCGCGTTCGATACGGCTCACGGCAGCCTTCGAGACCCCGGCGCGGCCCGCCAGGGTTGCCTGGGTCCAGCCGCGCGCCTCGCGTTCCGCCGTGATCTGCCGCGCCAGTTGCCCGGCCGCCTGTACCGCCCCCTCCTCCCCGTCATTGCGGATCATGGACATGCATTGAGTTTCTGCAACAAAGGTGGCCGGTGTCAAGGGAATCTTTTGAACCGGGTGCAGTACCCCGCCGGTACCCGCCTGCACGTCCCACCCGGACTCCCACCTTCACCCCAGTACAGTGGACGCACACACAGCCCACGACCCCGCGCCCGGGGCCACCCGACGGCCCCCGATCCGACCCTCCCGGAGGTTGCCCCATGACCCACACGCCCCCCCCAGCCAGCGACCATCCCGCCAGCGACCACATCGACGCGATGCTGCACGAGAGCCGCGTGATCGAGCCCAGTGCCGAGTTCCGCGCCCGCGCCCGCGTGACCCGCGAGGACTACGAGCGCCGCTACCGCCAGAGCCTGGACGATCCCGACACCTTCTGGTCGGAGGTCGCCGGGGAACTCCACTGGTTCAAACCCTGGACGCAGGTGCTCGACTGGCAGCCGCCGCACGCGCAATGGTTCGTGGGTGGGCAGACGAACATCGCTTTCAACGCCCTAGACCGCAACGTCGCCCGCGGCCTGGGAGGCAAGACCGCGACCATCTGGGAGGCCGAGGACGGCGAGGTCCGCACCTACACCTACGCGCAGCTGCTGCGCGAGGTGAAGAAGGCCGCGAACGCCCTGCGTGACCTGGGCGTGCAGTCCGGCGACCGCGTGACCCTGTACCTGCCCCTGACGCCCGAGGCCGCCATCGCCATGCTGGCCTGCGCCCGCATCGGCGCGGTGCACTCCGTGGTGTTCGGCGGGTTCTCCGTCAGCGCGCTGGCCGACCGGATCAACGACGCGCAGAGCAAGGTGCTGATCACCGCCGACGCCGGGCAGCGGCGCGGGTCACTCGTGAACCTCAAGGCGAACGCCGACGAGGCCGCGAAACTCACCCCCAGCCTGGAGAAGATCCTCGTGGTGTGCCGCGCGAACTGCGACGCGCCCATGCAGGAGGGCCGCGACGTCTGGTGGCACGACGCCCTGAACGCCGCCAGCGACGACCACGACGCGCTCCCCGTGGACAGCGAACACCCGCTGTTCGTGCTGTACACCTCCGGCAGCACCGGCAAACCCAAGGGCGTGCAGCACACCACCGGCGGGTACATGATCGGCACGTACCTCACCACCCAGACTGTCTTCGACCTGCGGGACGACGACATCTACTGGTGCACCGCCGACGTCGGCTGGATCACCGGCCACAGTTACAGCGTGTACGGCCCCCTCCTGAACGGCGCGACCATCCTCATGTACGAGGGCGCCCCCAACCACCCGGACTGGGGCCGCTTCTGGCAGCTGATCCAGAAGCACCGCGTCACGATCCTGTACACCGCGCCCACCGCCATCCGCTCCTTCATGCGCCAGGGCGACGCCATCCCCGCCGCGTACGACCTGAGCAGTCTGCGCCTGCTCGGCTCGGTCGGGGAACCCATCAACCCCGAAGCGTGGATGTGGTACTGGCGCACCATCGGCGGCGAACGCTGCCCCGTCGTGGACACCTGGTGGCAGACCGAGACCGGCTCAATCATGCTCACCACCCTGCCCGGCGCTCACGCCAGCAAACCCGGCAGCGCGGGCCTCCCCATGTTCGGCGTGGAGCCCGCCATCATGACCCGCACCGGCGAGGAACTCGGCCCGGACGAGGGTGGCCTGCTCGTCCTGAAACGCCCCTGGCCCAGCATGCTCCGCACCGTGTACGGCGACGACGACCGCTACCGCAAGACCTACTGGGGTGAGATCGACGGCGTGTACTTCGCCGGGGACGGCGCCCGCCGCGACGGCGACGGCTACGTGACCGTCATCGGCCGCGTGGACGACGTCCTGAACGTCAGCGGCCACCGCCTGGGCACCATGGAGATCGAATCCGCCCTCGTCGCCCACCCCAGCGTCGCCGAGGCCGCCGTGGTCGGAAAACCCGACGACGTGAAAGGCGAATGCGTCGTCGCGTTCGTCCTCCCCCAGAGCGGCTACGCGGTCGACCCGAAGGAACTGCGCGCCCACGTCAGCCGCGAAATCGGCGCGCTCGCCCGCCCCGACGCCATCTACGTCGCCGACGCCCTCCCCAAGACCCGCAGCGGGAAGATCATGCGCCGCTTCCTGAGGCAGATCGCCGCCGGAAAAGACATCCAGGGCGACACCAGCACCCTCGAAGACCCCGGCGTGCTCGACCGCATCGCCGCCACAGAGCCCATGTAATGCCAGTGAGCAGGCCGCGACACTGCCAGGGCTGGGGTGTCGCGGTCCGCTGGTGAATTCACGTGGCGCTGATCGCGTACTCCGGCGCGTCCGCCCGCCATTCCAGGTGATCCCCGCACCACAGCGGATGCAGGTCCACGCTGGCCGTGCGGCCCCAGCGCGCCCCGTCATGCGCGGCCCGCACCGTCAACGTGACGGTCCCGCTGGGCTTCGCGGACACCTGAATGTCCAGCTGCCGCAACGGGTCCGGGTGGCACCCCCCGAGCAACTGGGTCTGAAGTTCCGGAAGCAGGGGCCGCAGCGCCTGATGCAGGTCGGCAGGAAGCATGCCCGCAGCATGCGCCCAGCCGCTCCGGGGCGGAACTGGCCGCGTGGCGCACCCGACTGGCCAGCTGGCCTCACGGTTCCAGGGGCCAGACCAGCAGCTGCGTGGCGTCCTGAACGGGGAAGAGGTGGGGGGAAACCTCCGCCTCTCTCCCGTACGTGCCCAGCAGGAACCGGGCGTCGTCAGCGCTCACCGTAAGCGGGCAGGTGAGGGTCAATGCGGATTCCGGCGGCGTGTCTCCCGGCGCGAGGGGCCGGCCCAGCGCCGCCCAGGTGGCCCGCAGGTGCGCCGGACCGTGCGCCGCCCCCCACACCACCCCGCCGGGCCGCAGGATGCGCCGTGCCTCCGCCAGCGCCCGCGCCGGATGGGGCAGGTGCGCCAGGACCCGCGCGAACAGCACCACGTCGAAACTCGCGTCCGGGAACGGGAGCGCCTCTGCGTGCGCGGGCTGCACGCCCGGCCCCGGCGTGGGATCGACCCCCACCACCCGGCCCGCGTGCCCCCGCCGCGCCAGCTCCCGCAGAATCCGACCGTCCCCCGCGCCCACATCCAGCACGTCCAGGGCAGGGGAGAGGTTCAGTGCGTCCAGCAGCATCCCCTCCGGCCAGGATGTCCCGGACAGGCGCGAGAGGAGAGCATCCCGCTCCCGCAAACGGGCAGAGGCAGACGCCGGGTGAACCCCAGCCATCTGCCCCAGACCATCCGCCATGGGTTTTACATGTCCATGCGCGTTTTCAGGAAGTTCGTCATGACCGCCCCGCGCTTGTAGAACGGGTTGTCCATGATCTTCACGTACAGCGGAATGGTCGTCTTGGGTCCCTGGATGACGGTTTCTTCCAGCGCGCGCTTCATGCGGGCAATCGCCTGCTCACGCGTGTCGTGGTGCACGATCAGCTTGCCGATCAGGCTGTCGTAGTGGGGGGGGATCACGTAGCCGGTGTAGCAGTGGCTGTCCACGCGCACGCCGGGGCCGCCCGCGAAGTGCACGTCGTCGATCTTCCCGGCGGCCGGGCGGAAGTCCTTGTCGGGATCCTCGGCGTTCAGGCGGCACTCGATGGCGTGCCCGCGCAGGACCACGTCCTCCTGCTGGAGTTTCAGGCCGTACCCGGCGGCGATCTCCAGCTGCAGCTTCACGAAGTCCAGCCCGGAGATCTCCTCGGAGACGCAGTGTTCCACCTGGATGCGGGTGTTCATCTCCATGAAGTAGTAGTTCCCGTCGCGGTCCACGATGAATTCCAGCGTGCCCGCCCCGGCGTAGTTCACGTGCTTGGCGAGGCGCACGCCGGCCGCGAGGATCTCCTGACGCAGCGTGTCCGGCAGGGTGCTGGGCGCCTCCTCGATCAGTTTCTGGTTGCGCCGCTGGATGGAGCAGTCACGCTCGCCGATGTGGATGACGTGGCCCTGCCCGTCGCCCATGACCTGCACCTCGACGTGCCGGAATTCCTCCAGGAACTTCTCCATGATGATCGCCGGATCACCGAAGTACAGCCGCGCTTCCTCCTGCGCCTGCGCGAAGCCCTTGGCGAGTTCCTCCTGCGTGCGGATGACCTTCTGCCCGCGCCCGCCGCCGCCCGCGCTGGCCTTCAGCAGCACCGGGTACCCGATCTGCTTCGCGGCCAGCAGCGCGTCGTCCACGGTGTCCAGCACGCCGGTGCCCGGCACGACCGGGACATTGCTCATCGCGGCGATCTCGCGCCCACCGGCCTTGGATCCGAGGGCGCGCATGCTCTCGGGCGTCGGCCCGATGAACGTGATGCCGTGCTCGCGGCACATCTCCGCGAAATCCGGGTTCTCCGCCATGAACCCGTACCCCGGGTGAATCCCCTCCGCGCCCGTCATGAGCGCCGCCGAGAGGATGTTCGGGATGTTCAGGTACGACTGGTTGCTCGCGGGTGGGCCCACGCACACCGACTCGTCCGCCAGCAGTACCGGCAGGCTCTTCTCGTCCGCCGTGGAGTACACCACGACCGTCTTCACGCCCATCTCCCGCGCCGTCCGGATGACGCGCAGGGCAATCTCGCCACGGTTGGCGATCAGGATCTTCTTGAACATGCATGCCTCCAGCGGGGTCAAAGTGTCTGAGGGTCGAAGAGTCCAAGGGGTCAAAGGGTCAAAGAAAGTTCACTCTTGACGCCTGGACCCTTCGACCGTTCGACCCTTCGACGTTTTGACGTCATTCAATGATGAACAGCGTCTGGCCGTACTCGACGGGTTCGGCGTTCTTCACGAGGATCTCGCGAATGGTGCCGCCCTGTTCGGCTTCGATCTCGTTCATGAGTTTCATCGCCTCGATGATGCACAGCACCTGCCCGGCGGCGACGGTGTCGCCGACCTTCACGTAGGGGGCGGCGTCGGGGCTGCTGGACGCGTAGAAGGTGCCGACGATGGGCGCCTTGACGGGCGTGCCCTTGCTGGCGGGCTTCTCGGCGGGTGCCTCGGCGGGCGTGGGGGCCGGGGCACTGGCCTGCGCGGGCGTGGCGGGGGCGCTGTCCTGCACCTGGGGGGCAGGCATGGCGGGTGCGGGCATGGGCGCGAACGCGGGGGCGCTGGCGGGCATGGGGGCCGCGACTGGTGCGGGGCCGGGTGCGGGCATGGGGGCGGGCGCGGCGAAGGCCTGCGGGCCGCGTTTGAGGCTCAGGTCGAAGCTGCCGGTGCGCAGGCTGAATTCGCGCACGTCGGCGTACGTGAGGGCATCGAGAATCTGTTTCAGGTCGTTCGGGTTCATGGCCCCTCCTTGAAGTTCGGGTGTTCTGCGGGTGCTGCTCCCAATCATGCCCCGTGCCGGGTGAGAGGGAGGTGCCTCCCGCAGCCTAACGCTCGTTTGGCTGATGCGCAGTCTAGCGGCAATCGTGATTCGGGAACGGTCCCGGGCGCCGGGCGCGGACTGAACTCAGTCCAAGGGAAAACGTGCGCGCCGCCCGCCGGAGAAACCGGGGGCGGCGCAGTCACGTCACGTCATTTACGCGCGGCTGAGGTACTGACCCGTGCGGGTGTCCACCTTCACGCTGGTGTCCTGCTCGACGAACAGGGGCACCTGCACCACGGCGCCGGTTTCCAGCGTGGCGGGTTTCGTGCCGCCGGACACCGTGTCGCCGCGCACACCGGGGTCGGTCTGCACGATCTTCAGGATGACCTGGTTGGGCAGCGTGATGCTCAGGGGCTTCTCGCCGTACATGGCGACTTCCACCTCGGTGTTCTCCTTCATGAACTTCGCCGCGTCGCTGACGAGGCCCTTGCCCAGCGTGATCTGGTCGAAGGTGTCCAGGTCCATGAACACGAAGTCCTCACCGTCGGGGTAGAGGTACTGCATCTTCTTGCCTTCCACGTAGATGTCCTGCAGCTTCTCGCCGCTGTTGAAGGTGCGGTCCACGATCGAACCGCTTTCCATGTTGCGGAACTTCGTGACGACCTTCGCGCCGCCGCGGCCCATCTTCAGGTGCGAGTACTCCAGGCACTCCCACAGGCCGCCGTCCATCTCCACTTTCGTGCCGTTGCGCAGTTCAGTCACACTGATCATGTCTTCTCCTTGTCCTCGTCCGGGGCCATCTCCGCACCCGCTGGGTGGGGCGGCCGCGCGGCAACGCCACAGAGTCTAGCAGAGGCCCCCGTGACCCTTCCACCCGCCTATGCGCGTTTGCTATGCTGTCACGGTTGCACGCCCGCCCCCCGCCCCGCCCCGAGCGGAACCGCGCGGCGAGAGTGAGGCGGCGAAGAACGTCCCCGAAGGAGAAAGAGCACATGGAACTGAACGCCAAACCCCGCAAGAGCCAGGAAAAGCTCGCTGAAGGCCTGATCCCCGCCGTCGCCTACAACAAGGAGAAGAACGTCTCCTTCACCCTCGACAAGAAGGCCTTCGACCGCGCCTTCCGTCAGCAGAGCACCACCGGCCTGTTCGACATCACCATCGAAGGCGGCGAGACCTTCCCCGCGCTGGTCAAGACCGTGCAGATGGACAAGCGCAAGCGCACCCCCATCCACGTGGACTTCTACATGGTCACCTACGGTGAACCCGTCGAAGTGAACGTCCCCGTGCACACCAAGGGTAAGAGCCAGGGCGAAGTCATGGGCGGCCTCGTGGACATCGTCGTCCACAACCTGAGCGTCATCGCCCCCGGCCCCCGCCGCATCCCCCAGGAACTCGTCGTGGACGTCACCAAGCTGAACATCGGTGACCACGTTACCGCCGGTCAGGTCAAGCTGCCCGAAGGCGTGAAGCTCGCCGGTGACGCCGAGCAGGTCGTCATCAGCGTCCTGGCGCCCCGCCTCAGCGAAGGCGAAGCCGCCGCCGAGCAGCAGGCTGCCCAGGTGGCCGGACTGGTCGCCGCTGGCGAGATCAGCGAGGAAGCTGCCGCCGCCATCCTGGAAGGCGACGCCACCGTCGAGGAAGCCAAGGCCGAAGCCGCCGGCGAGCCCGAAGGCGAAGCCACCGAAGAGAAGACCGAAGAGTAATCCTCTTCCCGAGCGCCGCCCCTCCCAACGGAGAGGCGGCGCTCCTCGTTGACCCCCGCCGCGGGAACCGCCCCGGTCCGCGTGTAGGAAGATGGCCCCGGGAATAACCTGCGCCGCTGACGATGTCCTGTGTCCCAGGCTACTGCGCGTCCCTTGTCCCGCCTGATCCAGAGGTCGGGTGGCACCTTCAGGACAACACGGACCGCAGGAGCGCTGCTGCCTCCGGGGGGCGCTGCCTCTATCACGACTGTCCGGAGGCCTGGCGGTGCCGTTCCAGGGACATTGAGGAAGGCCCTCTCGGCGTCCTGTGGTGTTGTTCGGCCCATGGCACCGATATCACCCGGCGGCTGTGTCTGTGGACGCGAAAAAACCGCCCCGGTGAGGGGCGGCTTCGCACCTGGAGGGGCGCTGCGCTCAGGGTTGGCTGGGCGGCGTGACCGGCGCCGGGGTCACGGGCTCGGTCGGGGCAGGCTCACCGGGAGCCGGTTCGGTCGGTGCGGGCTCAGTCGGTGCGGCGTCTGCCGGGGCGGGTTCAGCCGGGGCTGCCTCCGCTGGGGCCTCGCTGGGCGCCGTGTCTGCTGGGGCCGGGTCGGTGGCAGGCGCACGGTCGGGTGCGGGCGTCTCGGCTGCGGGGGCGGCCGGGGTGTTCTCGCTCTCGGGCAGGCGGGCGAGCGCCACGACCGTCAGACCCATGCTGCTCCTCTGCGTCAGCTGGAACTGCTGGTCATCCTTCGTCAGGGTCAACGTGGTGACGCCCGCCGCGTCGGCGGTGGGGGCCGCACCCCCGGCGCCGGCGGCCTGATAGCCCTCGGCGACCAGGGCCTGCGCGGTGCGGGCCAGGGCGTCCTCGGCGTCGCCCCGGTAGATCAGCGCCTCGCCCAGCACGGTTGGGACGGTCTTCAGGACCTCCTCGCCGTCCAGTTTGGGCACGGTGACGCTGCCCGCGGCCGGCAGGCTGCTTGGCGGGACGTCACCAGTCGGGGCGTCGGCCGGAGCCGTCTCGGTCGGCGCTACGGTGGCGGGCGTGGCGTCCGTCGGGGCCGCGTCAGCGGGAGCCGCGTCCGTGGGGGTGGTCTCGGCCGGTGCCGGTTCAGGCGGCGTGGTCGGCGCGGGGGCCGGTGCCGCAGGAGTGGGTTCGGTGGTGACGGGCGCCGGGGCGGGCGGCATGACCGGATTGGCGGTCTGGGCCAGCGCCGCAGGGGCAGCCAGCAGGCTCAGCGTGAGCAGACCCAGCAGGGGGCGGCGCAGGGCGGGACGGGGGGCATTCTCTTGACGCATGGAGCACCTCTTTCAGGGTCGCGCGGCCACGGTGGGCCGGGCGGGGAGAAGTGAACGACCGCTCTGGGCTGTTCCTGCTTCCCACCTTGCGGGGCGAAGCTGCGCGTTCCCTGGGGGCACGCTCAAAGGCGCGCCAGTCCTCCACTCAGGCGCGGCGCACGCGGCGTTCATGCGATTCAGGGAGACGTCACTGGCCCCTCACGCCGCACGTCAGTCCGGTCCCCCACGGTGGGGGCGCAGTGACCCGCCGGTAGCAGACGCGCGCCCGGCCGGGCGTGAGACCGCCCTCTCACGCGGCGCGGCGTTCAGGACGGCATCTGGGGACCGACCGTGAGGGCCGCCGGTCAGGAACCGCGCAGGCACGCGGCCCGCTCCGCCTGCGGGCGGCGACTGCACACGCGGGCCTCCTCGATGAAGGTGGGCAGGTGCCCGTTCACCCGCGCCAGCAGTGCCTGGAAGTCCGGGACCATCGTCGCGTAGGCCGCCACGGCGCCCAGCGTCGCGTTGTTCACGCCCCGCGCGAAGAACGCGTCGTAGCCCGCGTACCCGCCCCAGGACGCCTTCAGCGTCGCGTATCGGGCATTCATGTCCGCCAGGATCGCGCCCTTGCGCTCGCGGCGGTCGGTTTCCGTCAGGCCGGACGTGGCGTACAGCGCCTCCAGCCGCGCGCGGGTGTCCAGCAGCAGCGCCTCGAACCCCGCCTGCCGCTCCTGGGCCAGCCGGTCCTGTTCGCGCAGTTCGGGCGTGCCGTGCGCGGCCAGCCAGCGGCGCATGCCCTCCTCTTCCACCGCCGTGGCGTACGACTCGTTGAAGACCGTGTCGCCCGCCACGTACAGGCTCGGGTGGGACAGCTCGTGGATGATCGTGCGGATCAGCGTCGCGTCCGGGTAGGTCAGCATGGTGGACAGCAGGGGGTCCTTCAGGTACCCCAGCGTGGAGTACGCGCTGACGCCGCCCACGTTCACGTCCCGGCCCGCCGCGCGCCGCGCCTGCGCGTCCGAGAGCGCCGACGCCTCGCTGAAGTACCCCCGGTACCCCACGCAGCCCGCCACCGGGAAGCACGACGTGTCCAGCGTCACGCTGAACTCCGGCGCGGAAAACACGTTCCACACCACGTACGGCCGCCCCACGTCCACGTACTTCAGGAAGGACCCGTGGTCCGGCAGGCCCAGCCCACCCGCCGCCTCCGGCGCGACCGCGAAGGCCCGCACGTCCGACGCCAGTTGCAGGCGGCGCCGCACGCCCGCCGGGGTGCCCGGATCGGCCAGCACGTCCGCCAGGGGCCGCGCGCGGCGCAGCAGGTCCAGCTGCCCGCCCGCCGCCTGCGTCAGGTACCGCACGTCCGCGCACCCGCTCAGCAGCGCCCCGCCCGCTACGAGCGCCGCCGCCCACACCACCCTGCGTCTCATGACGGCAGTCTAGCCGGGGCGGCGGAACCTCCCCCCGGGTCAGGGCAGCGTGTTCCCGGCCGCGATCAGCAGCCCGTACCATTCCTCGCGGGTCAGGGTGACGTCCGCTGCGCGCAGGCAGTCCGCCAGCCGCTCCGGGGTGGTCGTGCCCGTCACGGGCTGCATCCGCGCCGGGTGGCGCAGCAGCCACGCCATGGCGATCGTCGTGCTGCTCACGCCGTACTTCGCGGCCAGTTCGTCCAGTTTCGCGTTCAGTGCGGGGAACTTCGCGTGCCCGATGAAGACCCCTTCAAAGAACCCGAACTGGAACGGCGACCAGGGCTGAACGGTGATGTCGTGCAGGCGGCAGTAATCCAGCACGCCCCCGTCACGGTCCACCGCCGACGCGTTTTCCATGTTCACGTTCAGGCCACTGGTGATCATCGTGGCGTTCGTGATGCTCAGCTGCAATTGGTTCGCCACCAGCGGCTGCCGCACGAACTTCTTCAGCAGCTCGATCTGACGGGGGTGCTGGTTCGACACGCCGAAGTGCCGCACCTTCCCTTCCCGTTCCAGCTGGTCGAACGCGGCGGCGACCTCCTCGGGTTCCACCAGCGCGTCGGGGCGGTGCAGCAGCAGCACGTCCAGGTACTCGGTCCGCAGCCGTTTCAGGATGCCGTCCACCGACGAGAGGATGTGCTCGCGGGAGAAATCGAAGGTCTGGATGTCCGGGCGGATGCCGCACTTGGACTGCAGGATCAGGCCCTCGCGCACGCTGGAGCTCATGCCGACCGCGTCCGCGAACACCTCCTCGCTGCGGCCCGCGCCGTAGATGTCCGCGTGATCGAAGAAGTTCGCGCCGTGCTCCAGCGCCGTCCCGATCAGGTGCGACGCCGCCCCCCGCTCCATGCCGTCGATGCGCATGCAGCCCACCGCGACCACCGGCACCATCAGGTCACTTCCGCCCAGCTTCTGAGTTCGCATGCCCCCATGCTAACTGAAAGGATTCAGACGCCGGGGAGGACGCGACCCTGAAGCTCCGCTCAGCACACCCCCAGCCTCCCATGAACCCCACGTCATCCCCGCGCCCGGCGCCGCCCGTACGCTCGGGGTATGCCCGGCACCCTGAAAGACCTCGCGCGCCTCATGCGCGGCCTCGACCTCTGCCTCCTGACCACCACCACCGCGTACGGCCACCTCGGCTCGCGCCCCATGAGCAACAACGGCGAGGTCGACTACGACGGCACCAGCCACTTCTTCACCTGGGCTGACAGCCGCGCCGCCCGTGACATCGAGAAGAACAAGAACGTCCAGCTGGGCTTCCAGTCGCAGAAACCCTTCCTGTTCATCGCCGTGCAGGGCGACGCGACCCTCACCACCCACCGCCCCACCATGGAACCCCACTGGCAGGACCAGCTGACCCAGTGGTTCAAAGAAGGGCTGGACACCCCCGGCCTGACCATGATCACCGTCAAGGCCCGCCGCGTGAACTGGTGGGGCGAGGAAGAAGGCGAACTGGAACTCGGCTGATCAGCCCGCTCCGTCCGCCTACACCTCCGAGTCTGCCCACACCGCCATGAACTGCGCAGGCGTCCAGCCCACCAGATCCGACACCTGCCCGTCCCCGACCTCCACCACCCGCTGCGCCCCATCGGCACGCCGGGCGATGTCCACCGAGAAGAACGGCGACGCGATCCGCCTCGCGACCTCCCGCACCAGCTGAGGCACCGCCGCGCCATCCGCGCTGAACGCCCGCCCCCCGCGCACGAAAAACCGCACCTCCGACGCCGGATCCAGGTTCTCCACGCGGCGCACGCACACCCCACCCTCGACCTGACCCCGGAAGTGCGCCATGCGCTCCAGCAGCTCCCCGATCTGATCAGGGCGCGTGATGCGGCTGCCCGCACCGGTCTTCAGGGACTTCACGAAGTCCTTCACGAAAAACCCGTCCCAGCCCAGCGCCGCCAGCGACCCCGGCAGGGCGTCCAGATCCGTGAAGCACACCGTCTCCGGCGTCACGTCCGCCAGCAGTGGCAACCAGCGCGGCAGGTGATGCGCCGCCAGATACGCCTCCGGTGACGTCAGCACCTGCGCGTCCGCCGCCTCCACCGCACCCACGAACGCCCGGTACCCCACCTCATCCAGCATCCAGCCCCGGTACAGCACCGTCTCATCCGGCATCAGCGCCGGGCGGAACACCCGGTCCCCATCGAACGCGAACGTGGACACGCTCCACCCCAGCCCCGCGAACGCCGCTGCCTGCTCTGCGAACGCCTCATCCGGCTGCCGCACCTGAAAGTAATCCGCCGGGACCACCACCCGCATCGCCATGCCCGGTAGTGTAAACCGGCCCGTCCACGCGGGACGGACCGGTTCAGGCACAGAGCCGGGCGTGCGTTACGCCGCGCCGACCTTCTTGGCGATGATGCCCTCGATGTACTTCACGACGCTCGCCAGGGGCACGCGGCCCAGCACGTCCTCCAGGAACGCGGTGACGAGCATCTTCTCGGCGGTTTCCTTGCTGATGCCGCGCGACCGCAGGAAGAACAGCGCCTCCTGATCCACGGGGCTGGTGGTGCTGCCGTGGCTGCAGCGGACGTCGTTCGCGTTGATTTCCAGCTGCGGGACGCTGTAGTTGCGGGCCTCGCTGCTGAGCATCAGGGTGCGGTGCTTCTGGTACGCGTCGGTCTTCTGCGCGCCCAGGTCCACCTTGATCATGCCGCTGAACACCCCGACGGCCTGGTCGTTGTTCACGCCCTTGTACAGCAGGTCGCTGTGCGCGTTCGCGGCCGCGTGGTGCTGCAGGGTGTAGTGATCGAAGTGCTGGTCGGCGTTCGCGAAGTACAGGGCCAGCATCTCGCTGTCCGCACCCTGCCCGCGCAGGTAGGACTGCATCTCGGTGCGGCTCAGGGTGCCGCCCATCGTGACGACCAGGGAGTTCAGGGTCGCGTCACGGCCCACGTCGCCACGCTGACGCTGGATGTGCGTGACGCCCTCGCCCCAGTTCTGGATGCTGACGTACCGGACGCGCGCGCCGTCCTTCACGACGAGTTCCACCGCGCCGATCGCGTACGTGCCGGGCAGCGCCTCGCTGTCCTGCTCGTCGATGAACGTCACCTGCGCGTTCTCCTCGGCGACGACCAGCGTGCGGGTCGCGGTGTACGTCCCCGCGTCGCTCATGACGCGGAAGCTCCCCAGGGGCAGTTCGACCTCCACGCCGCGCGGCACGTACACGAACGCACCGTTCGTCCACAGGGCCGCTGCCAGCGCACTGAACTTCCCTTCGCTGGGATCCGGGCTCTTGCTGGGCGTCGTGCCCGGCGCGGCGATCGTCGTGTCGTCCGGCACCTCGGCCGGCACCACGCTGTACAGGTACTGCTGCACCTTGTCCGCGTGCTGCTCCACCGCCGACTTCAGATCCGTGAAGATCACGCCCTTCGCCGTCAGTTCGGCGGGGAGTTCCGTGCGGTACACCACGTCCGGGCCGTCCAGCACGAGGAACGCGCCCACGTCCGTGCCGCTCAGGCGCTCCTGCACGCTCGCGGGCAGCGCCGACACGTCCGACACCACGTCACGCTTCCCGTGGGGGCGCAGCGCGTCGAAATCCACGTCCACGCGCGTGTACTTCCACGCCTCCACCGACTCCTGCGGCACCTCCAGCGTCGTGAACAGCTTCAGGCTTTCCCTGCGCTTCGCGGTCAGCCACTCGGGCCCCTGCACCTGCGCCAGTTGATCATTGAATTGCGTCATGAACCCTCCTCGCGCCCGCCCCGTGGCTCGCCGCCGAGAAACGCCTCGACCTCGATCACCACGCCGAACGGCGCGTCAAAATAGAATGTGAGCCGACCGTGGTTCGCCACCGGTTCAGGCACCATGAACCCACCCTGCGTCAGCTGCGCGTGAATCGCCCGCACCTGCTCCGGCGACTCCTGAAGGAACCCGATGTGGAACACCTTCGGGTACACCACGTCCCTCACCCGGAACACCGAGATCAGCGCGTCCGCGTCGTCCAGCAGGAACGTCATCGCGTCGTTGCGCGGCATGCCGACCGCCGGCCGCAACCCGAAGAACCGCTCGAAGATCTCGACCGCCAGCGGCACGTCCGTGACACCCAGATTGATGTGATTCAGTTTCATGACGCGGGGCCTCCGGGGCAGGGGAGACGCCCCCACGCCGCAGCGTGAGGGCGACAGGGGGCGGTCAGCCGACCGAGCCTTCCATTTCCAGTTCGATCAGGCGGTTCAGTTCCACGGCGTACTCCAGGGGGAGCTCTTTCGCGATGGGTTCGATGAAGCCGCGCACGATCAGCCCGGCCGCCTCGTCTTCAGACAGGCCGCGGCTCTGGAGGTACAGGATCTGGTCGTCGTTGATCTTGGAGACGGTCGCTTCGTGGCCGACGCTGGCGTCTTTTTCCTCGATCTCGATGTAGGGGTAGGTGTCGGTGCGGGCTTCCTCGTCGAGCAGGAGGGCGTCGCATTCGACGTTGGTCTTGCTGCCCTTGGCGCCCTCGTAGATTTTCACGAGGCCGCGGTAGCTGCTGCGCCCGGAGTCCTTGCTGATGCTCTTGGACACGATGGTGCCGCTGGTGTGGGGCGCGAAGTGCACGATCTTCGCTCCGGCGTCCTGGTGCTGGCCGCGACCGGCCATGGCGATGCTCAGGACCTCGCCGCGCGCGCCTTCTTCCAGCAGGTAGCAGGCGGGGTACTTCATGGTGACCTTGCTGCCCAGGTTCCCGTCCACCCATTCCATGACGCCGTTGCCGTACACGGCGGCGCGCTGGGTCACGAGGTTGTAGACGTTGTGGCTCCAGTTCTGGATGGTGCTGTAGCGGAAGCGGGCGCCTTCCTTCACGACGATCTCGATCACGCCGCTGTGGAAGCTGTCGCTGCTGTACGCGGGGGCGGTGCAGCCCTCGATGTAGTGCGCCTGCGCGCCCTCGTCGATGATGATCAGGGTGCGCTCGAACTGCCCGCTGCTTTCCGCGTTGATGCGGAAGTACGTCTGCAGGGGGATGTCCACCTTGACGCCCTTGGGCACGTACACGAACGAGCCGCCCGACCACACGGCCGAGTTCACGGCCGCGAACTTGTTGTCCTCGGGGGGCACGATCGTCGCGAAGTGCTCGCGGAACAGTTCCGGGTACTCCTTCAGGCCGTCCTCGATGCTCAGGAACACCACGCCGAGCTTCTCCCACTCCTCCTTGAGGTTGTGGTACACCATCTCGGATTCGTACTGCGCGCCCACACCGGCCAGCGCGGCGCGCTCCGCCTCGGGGATGCCCAGACGCTCGAAGGTCTCCTTCACGTCGGCGGGCACGTCGTCCCAGCTGCGCGCGTTGAAGCCCTCGGGCTTGATGTAGTAGTAGATCTCGTCGAGGTTCAGGCCCGACAGGTCCGCGCCCCACTCGGGCATGGGCTTGCTCAGGAAGATGTCCAGGGCCTTCAGGCGGAAGTCCAGCATCCACTGGGGTTCGTCCTTGGCCTTGCTGATCATTTCCACGACGTCGCGGCTCAGGCCCTTGGGGGCCTTGATCGCGTAGCGTTCCGGGCTGCTCCACCCGTACTCGTACGTGGCGTTGATCTCGTTCACTTCGGGATTGATGGTCATGTGCTGCTCCTTCGGAGGGTGAGAGGGAAGCGAGGGTTGATGGACACGGGCCCCGCGTGGGGTCGGCCATCAACCGTCAACCGTTCACCATCAACGGCGTTACGCCGTGGCGAGTTCCTTGACCCAGTCGTAGCCTTCGGTGTCCATCTTCTTGGCGAGTTCGGGGCCGCCGGTCTGGACGACCTTGCCGTCGAGGATGATGTGGACCTTGTCGGGGACGATGTAGTCCAGCAGGCGCTGGTAGTGGGTGATGATCAGGCCGCCGAGGCCCGGGCCGCGCATGCTGTTCACGCCCTTGGAGACGATCTTCAGGGCGTCGACGTCGAGGCCGCTGTCGGTTTCGTCCATGATGATGTAGTTGGGTTCCAGCATGAGCATCTGGAGGATCTCGTTGCGTTTCTTCTCGCCGCCCGAGAAGCCGGCGTTCAGGTAGCGTTCGACGATGCTCTCGTCCCATTCGAGGGTCTTGAGGGCGCTCTGGAGTTTGCCGTAGAACTCGGTGAAGCTCACTTCTTCGCCTTCGGCTTTGCGGGCCTGCATGGCGAGGCGCAGGAAGTTGGCGATGGTGACGCCGGGGATCTCGACGGGGTACTGGAAGGCCAGGAAGACGCCGAGGCGGGCGCGTTCGTCGGGTTCCATCTCAAGGATGTTCTGGCCGTCGACGAGGATTTCGCCTTCGGTGACGGTGTATTCGGGGTCGCCGACGATGACCTTGGCGAGGGTGCTCTTGCCGTTGCCGTTGGGGCCCATGATGGCGTGTAGTTCGCCGCGGGGCACGGTCAGGTTGATGCCTTTGAGGATGGGCTGGTCGCCGACGGTGGCGTGCAGGTTGCGGATTTCGAGCTGGTGGGTCATGCGGGCTCCTTCGGGAATCAGGGTGTGTTTTGTTAGGAATGATTCCTACTTACCGGGTTATTTTACCCGTCCCGGAGCCTAAAGTCGAGTGATTCACTGCGGATTCCGGACGGCAGGGTCAGCAGGAACGTACGAAGTGAGCGTTCGTCTCCGCCCGCCTGCCGTGGGCACGGAGAAAGCGGCTTCAGCGCCCGCAACGACCGACCTGCCCGTCCACCCACGCGCCTCCTCATGAGTGTGCTGCACGCTTTTTTCACGGTTGCCACGTGCGCGCGTGCTACCCGTGGAGGTCATGACCATCCTTGATCTGGTTCGCGCGGCTGGCCCGCTGTTGTGGGTGCTGCTGGCCCTGTCGGTGTACGTGGTCTACCTGAGCGTCGCCCGCGCGCAGGCGCTGGCCCGATTGGGCGCGGACGCCCGCACGCTGGTGGAACGCGCCCGCGCCGTCACCGCCGAGAGCGGCCCGCACGCCGCGCTGGCCGAGGTAGACCGCGCCGCGCACCCCAGCCCCGCCGCGCAGGTCCTGCGCGCCGGACTGGCCCGCGCCGACCGGGGCGTCCCCGCCGCCGAGAGCGCCATGCACTCCGCGCTGCTGCACGAGGACGCCCGTCTGTACGCCGGGCTGGGCGCGCTGGGCACCGCCGCGCAGGTCGCGCCGCTGCTGGGCCTGCTGGGCACCGTCATCGGCATGGTCCGCTCCTTCCTGGTGTTCAGCCAGACGACCGCCCCCACGCCCGCGCAACTGGCGACCGGGATCAGCGAGGCGCTGATCAACACGGCGGGCGGCCTGATCGTCGCCGTGATCGCGTACGTGGCGCGCGGCGCGCTGCGGGCCCGCGCCGACCGGATCATGGTGCAGGCCGAACAGGTGCGCGAGGACCTGCCCGGCTGGCTGACCCGCCCCGCCCCCACCCCGGCCCCCGTGCGCGCCGACGCACCCATCCCGGAGGTCGCCCTGACGTTCGGCGGCGCGCAGTGAAGCCGTTGCCCAGGGCTTCCGCCCCGACGGAACGAATGACGCCACCCGTTCACCCGGAGTCCGTATGACCCGCCCCGCCCGCCGCCGCTTCCGGGGGGATCACGACCCGGTGACGTTCGACTTCGCGCCGATGGTGGACATCGTACTGCTGCTGCTGATCTTCTTCTTCCTGACGAGCACGCTGGGTGCGCGGCAGAACGCGCTGCCGCTGGACCTGCCCCGCGCGAGCAGCAGCGTGCAGGAAACGCCGGACCTGCCCATCGTGAGTGTCAACCGCGCCGGGCAGGTGTTCCTGAACGGCAAGGCCACCACCCTGGCCAAACTGGGCGCGCAACTGCGGCCCCTGGCGGAACAGTCGGGCGGCGTGGTGGGCCTGCGCGCCGACGAGCGCGGCAGTTACGGCACCGTCGTCGGCGTGATGGATGAGATCAAGAAGGCGGGCGGCACCCGCCTCGCACTGGGCACGCAGACCGGGCAGGACGGCGGGGCCGCACCGTGACCACCCTGCCCCGCCCCACGCCCCCTGAATCCCGCGAGGGCCGCCGCGCCGCCGCCGCGACCGTCGCGGTGCACGTGGCGCTGCTCGCGGGCCTGCTCGCCCTGCGTCCCCAGCCGCTGCCACCTGCTGCGGCGCCCGATGCGACCCGCGCGCCGCTGGAAGTCGTGACGCTCGCCCCGGCGCCACCTGCGACCCCACCGACACCGGCCCGGACGATCACCACGCCGCGTCCCACCCCGGAGCGTCCCAGCCGGACCCCCAGTCCGGCCACGCCCGCGCGCCAGACTGCCGAGACCCGGCCGACGCCGCCACAGCCGACCACGTCGGCGCCCACCCCAACGAGTCAGGCTCCTGCATCCCAGACGGCCGCATCCCAGACGGCCGCATCCCAGACGGCCGCAGCCCAGTCACCCGCCGCGCCGACCCGAGCGGCGCAGGCTCCGGCGGACCGGGCTGCACCGTCACCTGAGCCCGCCCCTGCCACCCCGGTCGCGTCCGCGCCGACCCCTGTTCAGGCGGCCCCAGCTGCTCCAGCCGCGCCCCGTGACTCAGACGCCACGCCAACCCCATCAGAGCTGCCCTCGTTGGACGCCGCGACCCGACCCGCCGCCACCGGTGAGGCGGACGCCGCGTCCGGGCCGACCCCTGCCCGCGCGGCGGAACCGGAGCAGGCGGCCCCCGAGGCTCCCCGCACCGCCGCAACCGCTCCGTCGGACGCCGGGCCGATCAGTGCCCTGCCCCGCCGCGAGGACCTGACCCGCACCGCCCCGGAGGGTGTGGTCGCCCAGGCCACCCCGGTCCGCAGCGCGAGCCCCGCCGAAGCCCCGGTGGACGTGCGTGGCATTCCCGCGCGGCCTGTGAGCCGTGCCGACACACCCGCCGACACGAGCCCGGTCGCGTCCACCAACCGTGACCGGACGGCCGCCACCCCGCCCACCGCCAGCCCGGCGCCCTCCAGCAGCCGCGCGACGACCAGTGAGCCCGTCTCGGCCGCTCCGGTTGCCTCGACACCCGCCAGTCGGGCCGCTGATCCTGCCGCTACACCCGCACCAGCCGCCCGACCGGCCAGCGGCAGTGCCGCGCCGCAGACTCCAGCGGCGCAGAGTCCCGCGGCAGCCGCGCCCACTCCGCGGACCTCCGCCCCGGCCGCTTCTGCTCCGGCCGCCCCAGCCGCTTCCCCCGCCCCTCGCACCGAGCCCACCACGGGCGCAGGAACGGCTCCGGCGACCGGTACGCCCAGCCGCGACCCCGCCGCCAGCCCCACCCCGGCTGCGGGGACGTCCCCTGCACCCGGAACAGGCACGGCCCCCGCGGCCGGGACCCCGGACACCCCCACCTCCGCTCGGCCCGGGAGTGGTCCGGGTGGGGACGGCGGCACGCCCGCGGCCGGACGGGGCGGCGCCGCTGCCGGCAGTGGCGGTGGCAGTGACCCCGCCGCGCCCGTCGCGCGCGGTGGTGGCGCGGCCCCCGGGGCAGGCAGCGAGACGCGCCCACTGGCCTGCACGGTCGTCATCGACGTGCGCGGCCTGGGCGCGTTCCAGCGGGACATGACCAGCATCGTGTACGCGGGCGGGCAGCAGCTGTGGCCCGACGCCGCCCTGATCAAGGGGGTGTCCAGCGAACTCGTGCAGGCGGGGAACCTGCACACCTACGTGACCACCGAATCACATCTGGCCGCCTTCCAGAACGTCACCCGCGTGAAGGCCGAGCGCATCCAGCCCAGCCGCTTCGCCCCGAACTCGCGGGTGTACACCGACGTGACCATCTCAGACGCGGCCGCCGCGCAGTTCCGCTCGGCGGGCAGCGCCTGCCGCGTCGTCTACCTCAAAGATTGATCCTCCAAGGAGCCCCATGAACCGTCACCTGACCCTGCTGACCCTCTGCACGCTGCTCGCCGCGCCCGCACACGCCTGGGTGCCGAAACTGGAGGACACCACCGCCAAGAACGTCATCGACGGCGCGTACGGCCGCCGCGACCCGGTGCCCACCTACCTGAATGTGGACCTGACCGTCAAGGGCGCCGCATTCACGGCCGGGAAGGACGCCGTGACCGCCTTCGACGGCGGCGCCGCCTGCGTCACCGACTGGCTGGCCGCACCGGACGACTTCACGAAGGGCAGCCGCCCCGCGCAGCTCACCGTGAGCGGACAGGCGGACCAGCTGTACTTCCAGGCGCAGGACGCCCGGAACAACTTTCAGAACCTCAACGTGAAAACCGCGCTGGCCGAGGAGTCCGCCGCGCGCCGCCTGCCGGACGGGCAGCTGCGCGTGGACATCGCCGTGCGCGGCCTGCCGGGGGAGAAGGCGCGCGGCGCGTACCTGGTGCGCCTGAAGGGCCCCGACGGAAAACTGATCGCGCCCGTGAAGAGCACGTACGTGAACGATTTCAAGCAGGAGGGTGGCACCTGGAGCGGCACGCTCGTGTACTACTTCGAGCCGCTCAAGGCCGGGATCGGCGCCAGCGACACCGTGCCCCTGCTGCTGCGGACCGAGGCGGACACCGACTGCGCGTACCAGATTCCCCTGAACCTCGCCGCGTTCAACTGACCACCGGCCAGACCCGAAGAAGCTGAAATTCGCTGAGCAGAACGTCGAATGTGGGGGGCGGGCGGACCGTCACGCGGGACCCTCATTCGGGGAACTGCTCTAGAATGCGGGGCGTGCCTGCTTTCCCCCTCCTGGCCGTGGACATCGGCAACACCAGCACCGTCATCGGACTGGCCGACGAGCAGCTGAACCTCACGAACACCTGGCGGATCCGCACGAACCGCGAGCACCTCCCGGACGACCTCGCCATGCGCCTGCACGGGCTGCTGCAGTTGACGGGGGCGCCCATGCCGCGCGCGGCGATTCTCAGCAGCGTCGCGCCGCCCCTGGGGGAGAACTACGCGCTGGCGCTGCGCCGCCACTTCGCGGTGGAGGCCTTCGAGGTGCGCGCCACGAACCTCCCGGACGTCAGCGTGGAACTCGACGTGCCCGACGCCGTCGGCGCCGACCGCCTGTGCAACCTGTTCGGCGCGGAGAAGTACCTGGGGCACCACGAGTACGCCGTCGTGGTGGACTTCGGGACGAGCACGAACTTCGACGTGATCGGCCGGGGCCGCCGCTTCCTGGGGGGCGTGCTCGCCACGGGCGCGCAGGTCAGCGCCGACGCGCTGTTCAGCCGCGCCGCGAAACTGCCGCGCATCACGTTGCAGGCGCCGGGCACCGCCATCGGGAAGAACACCACGCACGCCCTGCAGTCCGGTCTGGTGTTCGGGTACGCGGAGATGGTGGACGGGCTGCTGCGCCGCATCCGCGCCGAACTGCCGGGTCCGGCGGTCGCCATCGCCACCGGGGGCTTCTCGCGCACCATTGAGGGCATCTGCCGCGAGATCGACCACTACGACGAGACGCTGACCCTGCGCGGCCTCGTGGAACTCTGGGCCAGCCGCTAGAGCCCTCCACAGGACCAGCGCGAGTCATCACCTCGGCCCGTACCGGCAGGTCATCGGCCCGTCCCCGGGCTACCCTGCACGGTATGACCGCCCCGCACCGCATCGTCAGCCTGCTGCCCAGCGCCACCGACCTGCTGTTCGACCTGCTGACCCACCTGGGCCTGGGGGAACGCGTGGTGGGCGTCAGTCACTCCTGCGACCACCCGCGCGCCCGGCACCTGCCGGTCCTGACCCGCTCCATCGTGGACAGCGCCGCCCCGCAGGCCGAGATCGACCGGGCCGTCAGTGAAGCCGTGCGGGAGGGCCGCGCCCTGTACCAGGTGGACGGCGAACTGCTCGACCGGCTGGCCCCCGATCTGGTCGTCACGCAGGGGGTCTGCGAGGTGTGCGCCGTCACGCCCGGCACGCTACAGGACGCCGTGCGGTACCTGCCCGGCTGCCTGCCCGCCGCGAACGTCCTCAGCCTGGAAGGCAAGAGCGTGCAGGGCATCCTGGACGACCTGCGCGCCCTGGCCGCCGCCGCCGGTGTCCCCGAGACCGGTGAGGCCCTCGCCCGGCAGGCGCAGGCCGACTGGGACGCCATCCAGCCCGCCCCCCACGCGCCGCGAGTCCTGACGCTGGAATGGACCGAACCCCCGTTCTACGGTGGGCACTGGGTGCCCGAGCAGGTGGAGAGGGCGGGCGGCGTGAACGTCCTGGGCACCCCCGGCACCGACTCGGGCCGCGCCACCTGGGACCAGATCGCGCCCCTGCGACCGGACGTGAGCGTCGTCCTGTGCTGCGGGTACGGCCTGAGCGACAACGTCACGTTCGCCCGCGACCTGCCCGACCTCCCGCTGGGAGAGGTGTGGGCGGTGGACGCCAACGCGCTGTTCAGCCGCCCCGCGCTGGGCGTCGTGCGCGGGGCGCAGGTCCTCGCCGACCTGCTGCGCGGCCAGGCAGCCCCCGGCCTCAGCGAACGCATCCGCTGAAGCTGGCCTGCGTGGTGTGGCCTACGCGGGCCGCATGATCCGCAGGTACGCCCGCCACGGCCCCACCGCCTCCCGGTACCCGCCCCCCAGCGTGCGCGTGATCTGAAGGACGTGATCCAGGTCATGCGCCGCCCAGGTCGCCAGCAACTGCGCCAGCGTCACCGACCCGAACTCGGGGTGCGTGCCGCGCCGTCCCAGTTCCGCCGCGCCCAGGGTCAGGGCGTCCAGCGCGTCCAAGCTCTCCTCTCGCACCGCCGCGAAGTCGTCCAGCAGTTCATCCAGCGACCGCGCCGCCTCCGCCGCCTGATGCCCGGCCCGGTCGAACGGCGGGAACACCTCCGCCTCCCCCGCCGCGAGCAGCACCCGCGCCCGCGGCAGCCAGTTCGTGCGGTCCGCGTGCGACAGGTGCGCCACCACCCCACGCGGCGACCACGTCCCCGGCCCCTCGTCCAGCTCCGCCCACGCCTGTGGCAACCCGCGCAGGAGCGCGTCCAGCACGCCCGGCGTCCGCGCCAGCTGCGCCCGCACCGTCCCCAGATCCACGTTCATACCCGCAGCATAAAAGGGAAGAGGCAGGCCGCCTCACGCCGCACGCCCCCTTGAATGCGCACCGCGTCTACGGATTCCGTCTGTTTCGCCCTCCACCCGGAAGAACGCCGGGTTGCCCACTCCACGCCCGGAACCCGCTTTTCCCCTCCTCGCATCCGCTCGGGTTGAAAGATGTTGCACACCTTTCAACCGGAGTCCGGATCAGTTGATCATCTTCGTCTTGTTCGTCATGAAGTCCATCAGCACGTACTGCCCGATGTTGTGCGGCGTCGTGAAGTACGCCTTGCCGCGCGTCATCTCCGAGACGCGGCGCACGAAGCCCACCAGATCCGGGTCGCGGGCCAGCATGAACGTGTTCACCTGAATGCCGCTGCGGCGGCAGTTCGCCACCTCGCGCAGCGTCGCGCCCAGCACGTACGGGTCCAGACCGTACGCGTTCTTGTAGATGCGCCCGTCCGGCAGCGTCAGCGCCGAGGGTTTCCCGTCGGTGATCATCACGATCTGCTTCATGTCCTTGTTCTCCCGCTTCAGCAGCTGCTGCGCCAGCCGCAGGCCGCCCGCGGTGTTCGTGTGGTACGGCCCGATCTGCGCCTGCGCGAGCTTCCCGACCGGGACCTCCTCGGCGCTGTCGTGGAACAGCACGAACTTCACGGTGTCCCCCGGGTACTGCGTGCGGATCAGGTGCGCCAGCGCCAGCGCCACCTGCTTGGCGGGCGTGAAGCGGTCCTCGCCGTACAGGATCATGGAGTGCGAGCAGTCCAGCAGCACCACCGTCGCCGCCGACGAGTTGTACTCCGCCTGCCGGATCACCAGATCCGACTCCTCCAGGTTGTCGAAGCCCTTGCTGATCACGTTCCCGAGCGTGGCGGTCGTGTCGAGGTTCATGGTGTCCCCGAACTCGTACCCCTTGAGTTCACCGGTCATCTCGACGCCCGACGCGTACTCGCGCGTGTCGTGCGACCCGGCGCTGCTGCGCCCCAGGCCGCCCATCAGGTCCCGCAGGCTCTTGTACCCCAGGAAATCGATGCTCTTGTCGGTCAGCTGGAACTTCGCGTCGCCGGGATCACCCGCGCCGCCCCCCTCGCCATCCTCGAACTCCTTGCGGATGAATCCGTCCTGCTGCAACTTGTCCATCAGCCGCTGGATCTGCTGGCCCAGCCCGGTCTCGCGGATGTCGTCGGCCTGCATGGCCTCCATCAGCTGCTCCTCGGGGATCATGTTCCGCTCCGCGAGCGCCTGCAGGATCGCGTCGAACAGGTCGTCCATGCTGGGGCGCGCGTTCGGGTCCGGGTCGTACGGGTCGTTCATGCCCTGCCCCAGCAGCGCCTCCTGAATCATCTGCATCAACTCGCTGCTGTCGAGCTGATCGAGTTCCCCCTCGAACTTGCTGTACCGCGTGACACGCGCCATGTGAACCTCCGTTCCCCGCAGCATGGCGCGTTTGGCGTGCGGGGTTTGTAAGGCTCTGGGTGTTTGCCTCCGCCCCGCCCGAAGGACTCCCGGTCAGGGAGTCGGTCAGAAGCGGATGCGCTGCTTCAGGGTGGGCGACAATCTCAGTTTCACGAGGCAGACGCCCGGCACGCCGTCCACCGCAGCGTTCGCGCTGATCGTCAGGGTGTTCGGGGTGTTCCCGCCCGCCTTCACGCCGATCACGGGTGACAGGGCCTCCCACGTGTAGGACACGCCCAGCCCGTAGTACTGACTGGGGTTGGCGAGGTCGTACGTGCCGCCCGCGTTCCGGTTCATCTTCAGGATCCAGGGTTCACTGCCGGCCGGGATCAGCTCCACGCTGGCCTGCCCGCCCGCGTCCTTGGCCGTCATCGTGAAGGTCTTCAGGGTGACGGTGATCTGCGCGGCGGTGGGCGCGCATGCGAAGCTCGCTCCGGCGAACTGCATGGGGATCTCCAGTTTCGACGGGTTGCCGACGCGCGACACGACCTCCTCGTACGACACGTCGTCGAACGTCGCCGCGTACGTCAGGGTGCCGGAGGCCACGGCCTGCGGCGAGAGTGCCTGCGGGGTGGGGACGGGCGTGACCTCCCCGCCGACGTCCTGTCCGGCGATGGGCAGCGCCGCCACCTGCTGCCCGTCGGCAGCGGCGCGGACCAGTGACCCGCAGCCACTCAGGGCGGGCGCGGCAAGCAGTGAGCAGATCAGGGCGGAACGGAGCCGGGTACGCATGGGAAACCTCCTGGGGTGGCGCAGGCCACCTGCCAGGAGCCTAGGCGGGCACGCGTTGCAGGGGCGTTGCGCGCCCCACGCGCCACCCTGCGCCGCTCAGGGCTGACGCAGCGTGATCGTCTGGTCCTGCGTCAGCGTGGCGCTGATCTGCATGTCGTCCAGGGTCATGAGCATGCGCATCTGCATGGTCGTGCGGACGCTGCTGCTGACGGTCAGCCCGTCGGGGCGGGCCAGGGACTCGCCTTTCACTGAGCCGCCAGTCACATTCATCTGGAAGAGGACCTGCCCGGCGCGGTCCTTCACGCTCGTCTGCCACGCGCCGAACGTCCCGGTCTGCGTGAAGCGCAGCCGACCGGCGGCGTCCGGCCCGGTGAAGGTCAGGCGGCTGGTGACGGCCAGGGGCGTGCTGGTCAGCGTGGCGGGGTCCACGTCCGAGTCCGGGTCCTGCAGGATCGGACCCAGCAGCGCGCCCATCATGCTGTCGAGCGGCACCTCCTGCCGGGTTTCGCGGCTCTGGCCGGGGGTCAGGGGCAGGCCGATCAGTTGCGGTCCCGTGCCGCTGCTGTTCGACGCGCGGATCAGTTCATTCAGGTTCATCTGCTGGTACAGGCGGTTCACGTCCGCGTTGTCGCTGCTGAGCTTCAGGTCCGTCAGCGTCCCGTTCGCGTCGAGCGTCTGCGTGGCCTTCGTCGTCAGGGCCTTCGGCAGTCCCGGAATGGTCTGGATCAGGGTCTGTTGCAGGGTCACGCCCCCCAGCGCGTCGCGCGCGGCGACCCGCGTGAAGCTCTTGCCGGTGATGGTCGTGGTCTGCCCGCCCATCCCCTGGAAGGAGGTCCGCACGGCGTCCAGTTCCTTCTGCGGGACGTTCGCGCCGGGACGGGCGGTGACCTTCACGTCACTGACCTTCAGGACGCTGGTCAGGGTCGAGCGCTGCTCGACGGTGGTGCCCACCGGGGCACTCAGGCGCAGTGTGGTCGCCGTTCCCGTTGCCGGAGCCGACTGCGCGCCCGCCGGGGTGAACAGGGAAGAGGAGAGGAGCAGGCCGGTCAGGAGGAGAGGACGCATCGCCAGCACCCTACGCGCCCCGCACCGCCCAGGTTGCCGCAGGTGACCGGGCGGACAGCGAACGTGAAGGGAGGTCCCACGGTCGTGTGGCGGCGCGCGGCGTGCGCGGTGCGTCAGAATGATGGGCATGACTGATCCCGTGACTTCCGTTCGTCCTGACGCCCGGCTCGTGCGCCTGCACGCCGGGCGGGGCGATCCGCACGCCCGCCTTGCCGGGGCGCTCGCTGACCTCGAGGGCGCCGCGTGGGGCCTGCTGCTGCGTGACGAGACGGCCCTGGCCCGCCAGCTGGCCGCTTCACTGGGCGCCGGAACGCTGCGCGTGGACGCCCGAGTCCGCGTGAACCGCGAGGCGCTGGCCGCCGCCGGACTGGCCGCCGCGAGCGCCGACGCCGACTGGCGCGGCGCGCGCGCCGTGTGGCTGCTGGAACCCACCCCGGCCGAACTGGACCGCGCCCGCCGCGCCGGGGTGCCCGTGATCGTGGACGCCACCCTGGCCCCCGGCGGGACGTGGCTCGCGCAGGGCGCGCGGCTCGTCGCGTACCGCGACAGCGTGACCCTGACCGGGCACGGCGACGCCCCCCTGAGCGCCCTGTTCGGCACGGGCGCCGCCCCCGCCCCGCTGGCCGCCGCGCCCAGTGACCTGAGCGTCGCGCTGGCCCTGCGGGACGTGGCGACCCTGCCGCTGCGGCTGGCGCGCGCGGCCCGCACGACCACGCAACTGGCGGAGCAGCTGGGCGGCGCGGCGCAGCCCGCCGGGCCAACCGCGCTGCTGCTCGCGCCGGACGCCGCGGCGGACACCGAAGCTCCGCTGGGCGGCGTGCTGACCGCCGCGCGCAGCGTGCCGGGCGGCGTCCTGATCACGCCCGGCCTGGAGGACACGCGCGCCGCCCTGACGCTCCTGCGCGGCGAGGCCGACACGCAGGGCCCCGCAGACCCGGACACCACGACACAGGCCGAAGCGACCGACGAGGAGGGCCGGGGCGACCCCCGCACCGAGGGCCGTCCGGAGTTCCGGGAACGCCGCGAGAGCCGCGACCGCTTCGAGCGCCGTGAACGCGGCGGGCGCCGCGACGACCGGCGGGACGACCGCCGCGACCGGGGCGGCCGCGACCGTTTCGAACGCCGCGACTTCCGCCCACCCGTGCCCGCCCAGCGGGGCGAGCAGCCCGACGCACCCAGCACCCCGTCCCAGCCGGACGTGCCCGAACGCTTCACCTTCGAGCCTCCCGCCGCTGCTGCCCCCGTGAGCACGCCCACCCCGGTCGCGGCACCCGCCCCGGCGCCCTCCCCCCAGGCGGAGCCGGAGGAGACCTGGGAGCCGGAGATCGTGTTCAGCGACTCGCCCGTGCAGGGGGCCGGTCCACTGCCCACCCCGGTCAGCAGCGGACCCAACGCCCCGAACCTCCCGCAGGTGCCGGACGTGCGCCATCAGGCCGTCGAGGAACAGGCCCAGCCCACCGAGGAGCAGGCCGCCGAGGAGCGCCCCGACGCCGCCGACGCCCAGCCCGAACCGGAACCCACCCCCGAACCCGCCCCGGTCATCCTGCCCCCGGACCTGCCCGGCGGGAAGGAGGACCCGGCCGCGAACCTCACCGACGGGCAGCTGGCCATCTACGCCCGCCTGCGCGAGTGGCGCAACGCCGAGGCGAAACGCCAGGAGATCAGCCGCTTCATCATCGCCAGCAACGCCACCCTGGCCGAGATCGCCCGCCGCGTCCCGTACACCCTGGACGACCTGCGCGAGGTCAAGGGCATGGGACAGGCCCGCCTGGGCAAGTACGGCGACCGGATACTGGAGGTCGTGCGCGGCTGACCGTCCGCGGGAAGAAGGGGGGCCGGCCGGTGCGTCGGCCCTTCTTCATGTTCGCTCAAGGCGGTGGCGGCACGGGGACCGATAGGCTCGCGGCATGATACGGATTCCGTCTGTTTCGCCCTCAACCCGGAAGGCCACCGGGTTGCCCACGCCACGCCCGGAACCCGTTCCGCTCCAACTCTCATCCGCTCGAACTGAACGGTTTTGGCAAACCATTCAGTCGGAGTCCTTATGAGCCCTGACTTCGTGCGGTACCGCGACGACCTGGAACGCCCGCAGCCCGACGAGGCGCGCACCTTCGCGCAGCTGGCCCGCGTCATGCAGGGCTACAGCGAGGCGTTCCACACCCGCTACCACCACGCGGTGCGCCCCGTGCACAGCAAGGGTCACGGCCTGCTGATCGGGGAACTGGAGGTCCCGGACCTGCCACACCACCTCGCGCAGGGGCTGTTCGCCGCGCCCGGGCGTTACCCGGCGGCCGTGCGGCTGTCCACCCCGCCCGGCGACATCCTGCCGGATAGCGTGTCCACGCCGCGCGCGCTGGCCCTGAAGGTCGTGGGTCCGGCCGGGCAGGTCATGGTGGACGGGCACGCGGGCGAGGTCACGCAGGACTTCCTGCTGAACAACGGCCCCGTGTTCGCCGCGAAGGACGCGGGCGGGTTCCTGAACAACCAGCTGCCCATCCGCCTGACCCTGAACGCCCCGGAGGAACTCAAGGTCGCGGCGGCGCTGGGCGCGCAGGTCGCGGCGCGCATCGCACCGGACAGCGGCCCGCTGGCGGGCGCCCTGAAACAGCTCGGCGGACACCCCTCCACGCACCCGCTGGGCGAGACGTACTACTCGCAGCTGCCCATCCGCTGGGGCGAGTACGTGGCGAAGGTGGCGCTGGTCCCCACCGCCGAGCACCTGCGCGCCCTGACCGGGCAGGCGGTGCGCGTCCTCGGGCCGGGCCGCGCCGACGCCCTGCGCGCCGCCGTCGCCCAGGTCATCCGCGCGTCGGGCGGCACCTGGGACCTGCGCGCGCAACTGTGCACCGACGAGACCCGCATGCCCATCGAGGACGGCTCGGTCCGCTGGGACGAGACCCTCAGTCCCTTCGTGACCGTCGCGCGGCTGCACGTCCCCCCGCAGGACCCCGCGCGGCCCGACAAACTGGTGTTCGCCGACGACCGCCTGAGCTTCAGCCCCTGGCACGCCCACGCCGCGCACCGCCCGCTCGGCAGCGCCATGCGCGCCCGCCGTCACGTCTACGAACAGTCCACGGCGTTCCGGCGCGAACACAACGACGAACCCATGCGCGAACCCCGCACCGCAGGGGACCTGCCCACCCCCTGACCGGTGCGGTCAGCTCTGACCGTCAGGTCTGCTCGTCCGGTCCGTAGCGGTGCTCGGTGGGCAGGGGCGCGCGGTCGTGCGTGGCCTGCGCCACCCGCGCGGCCAGTGGGAAGTCCACGGCGGCGTACCACGCTTCCTCCAGGCCCGCGCCGCCGGGGTCCGGGCGGTACACGCACAGCGCCGGGCCGTAACTGCACGCGCCCAGGCAGCCGCTCTCGGTGAGGCGCAGCGTGCCGCCGCGTTTGTAGTAAGCGAGCGACTGGCGTTCCAGGTGGTTCCAGAGTGCCTTGTGCAGCAGTGCGGAGCCGCGTGACTGGCAGTTGGGTCCCTGGCAGATGAGCAGGTGGCCGTGGGTGGGGAAGTACTTCGGGGGCATGCCTCTCCTTGCGCGGCCCTGTGTGGGCGCCGCTCAATCCTGGGGGATGACCAGCAGGCGGTCTGCGTGCTGCACCACGTTGACGTGCAGCCCGTACGCGGCGTGCAGGTGCGCGGGCGTCAGCACCTCGCGGGGCGTGCCGCTGGCCTGCACCCGCCCGCCATGCAGCAGCACGAGGTGATCGGCACGTGCGGCGAGGTTCAGGTCGTGCAGCACCGCCACGACGCCCAGGCCGCCCGCGACCTCGCAGCGCAGGTAGCGGATGACGTCCAGCGCGTACGCGAGGTCGAGGTGGTTGGTGGGTTCGTCCAGCAGCAGGAAGCGCGGTTCGGCCGCCAGCGCGCGGGCCAGCGCCGCCCGCTGCCGCTCCCCGCCGCTGAGTTCGGACACGCGGCGGTCCTCGAACCGGCGGGTGTCGGTGCGGTCCAGCGCGGCGTCCACGGCGGCCTCATCGGCGGGGGTCCAGGGGGTGCGGGGCAGCAGCCCGAAGCGCCAGTCGCCCGCGCCGCGCCCCAGCGCCACCACGTCCCGCACGCGCGCCCCGTCCGGCAGGCCCTCGCTCTGCGCGAGGTACGCCAGCTGCCGCGACCGCTGCGCGCGACTCCAGGCCCCCAGGGGCCGCCCGGCCAGGGTCACCTCGCCCTGCGTGACGGGGTTCAGGCCCAGCAGGGCGCGCAGCAGCGTGCTCTTGCCCGCACCGTTCGGGCCGATCACGGCGCTGAACACGCCGGGCCGGAAGGTGGCACTCACGCCCCGCACCGCCGGGAACGATCCGGCATGGACGTGGACGTCATGCGCGACCAGGGCGTCCTGGGTGGTCGCCTCCGGCTGCGGTGGCGTCGTGTTCCGCAACAGGTCAGTCATGGCGTTCCTTGCGCAGCAGCCACAGGAAGAACGGGCCGCCCAGCAGGGTGGTCACGATCCCGACCTGCGACAGCGGCGTGGTGCGGGCCAGCAGGTCCGCGCCGACCAGCAGCGCCCCGCCCAGCAGCGCCGAGAGCGGCAGCAGCGTGCGGTGCCCGGGGCCGAACGCGAGGCGGATCATGTGCGGCACGATCAATCCCACGAAGCCGATCACGCCCACGTACGCGACGGCGCCAGCCGTGGCGAGGCTCGCGGCGATCACCGCGATCAGCCGCAGCCGCTCAACCGGGACGCCCAGGCTGCGGGCGGTCAGTTCGCCCAGTTGCAGGGTGTCCAGCGCGCGGGCCAGCAGCAGCAGCGCCCCGCAGCCCAGCCCCACGTAGGGCAGCACGGTCAGCACGTCCCGCCAGCCGCTGAAGCCCAGGTCGCCCAGCGTGTACGCCAGCACCTGCCGCGCCCGGTCCTCGCCACGCAGGATCAGCGCGGTGGTCGCGGCGCTCAGGACGCTGCCCACCACCACGCCCGCCAGGATCAGCCGCGTGGGCGGAAAACGGCGCCCCTCGCGCGCCAGGGACAGCGTGCACGCCACGGCGACCAGCGCGGTCAGCAGCGCCGACACCGGGATCAGCGCGCGGGGCCACCCCGCCACGATGGCGACCGTGGCGCCCAGCGCGCTGCCGCTGGCGACGCCCAGCAGGTACGGGTCGGCCAGCGGGTTGCGGAACACGCCCTGGAACGCGCCGCCGCACACGCTGAGGCTCGCGCCCACCAGCGCCCCCATCACCACGCGCGGCAGGCGGATCTGCCACACGATCACGTCGTTCCCCTCCAGCGCCTGCCGGGTCACGCCGCGCCACAGCGCGCCCAGCACCTCGCCGGGCGGAATCGTCACGCTGCCCAGCCCGGTGCCCAGGACCACGGCGGCCAGCAGCAGCGCCGCGAGCAGCAGCGTGCCCAGGCCCACCCCCAGCCCCCGGCGCGGCGCGGCGACCTGCATTTACTTGAACAGTTCCGGGTGAATCAGTTTCGCCAGGCCCATCAGCGCCTGCCCCAGGCGCGGTCCCGGGCGGCCCAGCATGGTGTTCAGTTCAGCCGGGATGTCCCGGACCTTCCCGGTCTTCAGGGCGCTGATGCCGCTCCAGCCGGGGCGCGCGCCCGCCGTCTTGGCGTCCACGCCGAGGATCAGCTGCGGGTTGGCCTTCACGATGAACTCCGGGTCCACCTTGGGGAAGTCGCCCATGCTGGCGGGGATGATGTTGCGCGCGCCGGCCTTGGTGAGCAGCACGCCCATGAACGAGTTCGGGCCGATCGAGTACGGGGTGGGGTCGATCTCGAAGTACGCGGTGGGTTTGCGCACGGCGTTCTTCGTGAGGATCTCCACGCGCGCGATGTCGCCCTTGATCTTCCCGACGAGGGCCCTGGCCTGCGCCTCGCGGTTCAGGATCTTCCCGAGCAGCGCCGTCTTCGTGAACACCTCGTCGTACGTCTCGGGGTTCACGGCGATCACGGTCACGCCCGCCTGCGTCAGCGGCTCGGCCAGCTTCCCGTACTGACTGACGAGCACCACGTCGGGTTTCAGGGCCACCATCGCCTCGATGTTCGGGTTGTACAGGCCGCCGACCTTGGGCAGTTTCGTCGCCTGCTGCGGGAAGTCGCTGTAGTCGTCCACGCCGACCAGGCGGTCGCACAGGCCAAGGGCGCACACGGTCTCGGTGGTGCTGGGCAGCACGCTGACGATCCGCTTCGGCTCGGCTTTCAGGGTCACCTTGCGGCCCAGGTCGTCGGTGATGGTCAGGGGGTAGGTGGTGGCGCCTGCGGCGCCGCTCAGGGCGGCACTCAGGGTGATCAGGGTCAGGATGCCTTTCATGGGGAACTCCTTGCCCTCCGGCAACGAAACGCGCCGCCCGGGTGGGGGCGGCGGCGGGAAACACAGTGTCCGTGGCAGGCCCCGCGCGGTGGGGGCGCTCACGGCGTGCCCCCAGTCCGCGAGGGGTCAAGCCACGCCCGCCCGGTCCGGGCGGCGCGAACGGCGGGGGTGCTCGGCCTTCCTCAACTGCGCTGAAGTTACCGTTGCGCGACAGGGCCGGACTCTCACCGGACTTCCCCCCGCAGCCGTCACCGGCGAGTATAGCGCCGGCCGCTACAGCTTCTGCCCGACCGGGACGGCCAGCGTGGACAGCACCTCGCCCAGCTCTCCGGTGATGGCCTTGATCCCCCCGCGGGGCGGGATCGGCTCGCCGAAGCGGATGATCCAGCGCTTCCCGTCGCGGCTGACCCCGGCGGGCAGGATAGGCGCGCGGCCCTTCGCAGCGATGAGGGCCACGCCGCCCTGCATTTCATGCCCGCCGCGCGTGCCCTGCGGGAAGATGCCGACCGTCCCGTTCGCTTTCAGGATGCGCAGCGCCGTGCGCACCGCGCCCAGGTCGTTCCCGCTGCGGTCCACCGGGAAGGACCCCCCGGCGCGGATGATGTCCCCGATCACCGGCAGGAACAGTTCCTTCTTCGCCATGAACTGCAGGAACCGCCCCGGCGGCAGCGACCGCGCCACCAGGAACGGGTCTAGGGCGCTGACGTGGTTCGCGGCGACCACCAGGGGCGTGCCGGGCGGCGGGACGTGCTCACGGCCATGCACTTCGAGGTGCATGCCGCTGACGATCACGGGCAGGTACGTGGTGTCCACCACCAGCCGGTACACCCAGGGAATCACGGGCGGGGCGGGCGGCTCGGCCGTGGGGGCTGTGGCGGCTGGCGGGGCCGCAGGCTTCTCGGGGTGAGCAGCTTCACTCATTGCCCGCAGGATACGCCGGCATCCACGAACTGACCTCCGCGTTCTGGCGGGGTGCCGGGGGAACCGTGGCAGATCGCGCGGTCCCGCCGCCCCGAGGGGCGCACCCTGCGGAGCATGAATCTCGCAGTGATCGGAGCGGCTGGTGGTGTGGGCCGCCGCGTGGCCGCGCAGGCCGCCGCCAGCGGGCATCAGGTGCGGGCGCTGGTCCGCACTCCTGAACAGGCCGCGCAACTGGAGGCCCTGGGTACGCAGCCCGTCCTGGGTGACCTGACCGGCAACTGGACGGCCGTGCTGGACGGCGCCGACGCGGTCGTGTGGGCCGCCGGGGCCGGGGCCAGCGGGAACTTTCAGGCCATTGACGGGGACGCCCTGATCGCCGTGACGGACGAACTCGCCCGCCGCGCCGCGATGGGCGGCCCGCGCCGCGTCGTGGTCGTCAGTTCCATGGGCGTGGACCGCCCCGAGCAGATGCCGCCCTTCCTGACGGCCGTGCTACGTGTGAAGGCCATCTCGGACGCGCACGTGCAGGCCAGCGGGCTGGAGTGGACGGTCATCCGCCCCGGCGGCCTGACCGACGCCCCCGGCACCAGCAGGGTCAGCGCCGGGATGCCCGCCCCGCGCGGCATGATCGCCCGTGACGACGTGGCGGCCGTGGTCCTCGCCTGCCTCAACGAGCCGCGCAGCGTGCGCCGCACTTTCGAGGTGGTCGCCGGGGACACCCCGGTCGCGCAGGTGGTCGCCGCGCTGTAAGTAAACAGTGGGGAGTGGGCTGGAGGTCAACCCCGCTCCGCTCCCCACTCACTCGCTACTCCTCATCGTCTGTGTCGGTCTTGTCTGTGTCGATCTCGTCTGCGTCCGTCTCGCCTGTGTCACCATCGTCGGCCCAGTCGCCGGCCAGCACGGCGCGCACGGCCTCGATCCGCTCGCGGCACCGGGCGTATGCGGCGCGGGCGTCCTCCAGCAAGGGCAGCACGCGGTCCAGGTCGGCCTCGCCGGACTCGAGTTCGGCGGCGATGCGGCTCAGCCGGGCGTACGCCTCCCGGTACGAGGTGGGCTGAGGCTCAGTCATGCTGGCCATGCTACCGCTACGCTGCGCGCATGACGCCCCCCGACATGACGCCCCGAGAGGCACCGCCTCAGGACGTGACGCACTTCGACCTGACGGCGCTGCCCGGCGCGGCGCGCTACAAGCTGCTCACGGCGACCGTCACACCCCGCCCCATCGCGTGGGTGAGCACCCTGGGCGCGGACGGGCACGTGAACCTCGCGCCGTACTCGTTCTTCGGCCTGATGGGCAGCGACCCGCCCGTCGTGGCGTTCGCGCCCGGCGACCGCGCGGACGGCACGCCGAAGGACACGGCGCTGAACATCGGTGCGGGCGGCGAGTTCACCGTGAACATGGTCAGCGAGGCGCTGGCCGTCACCATGAACGCCACCGCCACGGACTTCCCGCACGGCCACGCGGAACCGGACGCGCTGGGCATCCCGCTCGCGCCGGGCGTGAAGGTCGCGGTGCCGCGCGTGGCCGCCGCGCCCGCCGCGCTGGAATGCCGCGAGGTGCAGACGGTCCTGATCGGCCGCACCCGCATCATCCTGGGCGAGGTGCTGGGCCTGACCCTGCGCGCAGCCGCCGTGCAGGACGCGCAGCGGCACCACGTGGATACCGGCGCGCTGGACCTGATCGGCCGGATGGGTGGGCGCGGCACGTACGCCCGCACGCGCGACACGTTCGTCATCGACCGGATTCCCTTCGAGGAGTGGCAGAAGGAACAGTAGGCAGTCGGGCAGGGTGGGACGGTCTTGACCTGGGCGGATTCATCGCGCCCACGCTGTCGACCATCAACCATCAACCATCAACCCGTCACACCGGTTCCCCGCCGGCTTTCACGCGGGCGTTGTCCGCCCAGACGTACCGGGCGGCCAGGGTGCGGTACGGGGCCCAGCGGTCCAGCACCTCGGTACTGGGCGCGTCCGGGTGCAGCCGCGCGAGGCCCTGGCGCAGCGCGAGGTCCCCGAGGCTGAACACGTCCGCGCGGGCCAGGGCGAACATCAGGAACATCTCGGCGGTCCAGCGGCCGATACCCGGGAGGGGCAGCAGGTCGCGGATCACGGTCTCGTCGTCCTGTTCGCTCAGGTGCGTGAAGTTCACCGCGCCGGTCTTTGCGGCCTGCGCGATGGCCTGCACGGTCCGCACCTTCGCCCAGGACAGGCCCGCGCCGCGCAGCGTGTCGCCGCTGGCGGCCAGCAGGGTGTCGGCCGTGACCTCACCCAGCGTCTCCGTCACGCGGGCGTGGATGCTCGCAGCGGCCTTCACGCTCAGCTGCTGCCCGGTCACGTTGCGGATCAGCGTCCCGAACGGGTCGGTGGTGGGCGTCAGGACCGGCAGGTCGCCCACCCGGGCGATCACGCCCGCCAGCACGGGATCCCGCGAGAGGTGTCGGGTGGCGGCGGCGTGACCGGCGAGGGGCGCCTGATGCTCGGGCAGGGGCATGCCCCCATTGTGGCGTGGGGACGGGGCTGGCGGAACGGCAACGCACCGGCCCTGGGGGTGGCCGGTGCGTGCGGGGGTGGGGGTTACTGCGCGGTGACGCCAGTGTAACTGTTGATCCAGTTGATGTAGCCGTTCACGCGGGTGTACACGCCGTAGCCGCGGCACTCGGCGGGGCCGTACGAGACGATGCCCAGCACGTAGAACTTGCTGTTGTAGCGCGCGGCGAGCGGGCCGCCGCTGTCGCCGTTGCAGGAGTCCTTCCCGGCGGAGTACTTGCCGCAGATGGTGTTGCTGGGGCGGCTGCCGCAGTCGCTGCCGGTGGGGGTGATGGGGATGGTCACCTCGCGCAGCGCGCGGTTGCTGTACGCGCCGGTTTCGGTCTTGCCCCAGCCGCTGACGGTGGCGGACTTGCCGTTCACGTCCAGCACGCTCTCGGTGGTGTTGTTCGGCAGCGCGGCGGTGGCCACGGTGCTACCCAGTGTGAACGCGGTGCCCACGCGGATCAGGGCGATGTCGTACGCGTAGGTGCTGCTGTTGTAGTTGGGGTGACGCACGATCTGCGCGGCGGTGCGCAGCTGACCGGTGCTGGTGGTCAGGTCGTTGATGCCGGCGCGGACGCGCATCTGGCTGGCGCTGTAGCCCTCGACGCAGTGCGCGGCGGTCAGGATCCACGTGCTGCTGATCAGCGTGCCGCCGCACCAGCCGCCCGCGAGTTCGGTGCTGGGCGTGACGCTCACCTGGTAGGGGCGGTTGGTGACGTTCGTGACCGTGCCGTACACGATCTGGCTGCCGATGGTGTCGGGGAAGGCCTTCTCGGTGCCGGTGACCGTGAGGGTCTCCTCGGGCAGCGTGGCCTGGGGGGCGGTCTGGGTGGAGCAGGCGCTCAGGGCCAGGATGCCCAGGGCGGTCAGTGCGGCGTGCAGGGGTTTGAACATGGTGGGACCTCGCGGGAATGTCGGATGAGGGGATGTGAATCAGGGATCAGGTGCGTTGACCTGATCCCTGACCGGAGGGGTTACTTGGTTTCGACGAGGCTGTAGGTGCCGCTGCCGCTGTAGCCGTACACGCGCCAGCGGTACGTGCCGCTGGTGGCCGTGTAGGTGATGGCCTCGGTGCTGGTGCTGCCCTCGGCGCGGGCGACGGTGGTCCAGCTGCCACTGGAGAGTTTCTGCAGGTACAGGTCGAAGTCGGTGCCCGACGGGCCGCTCAGGTTGCCTTTCAGGGTGCCGCCCGCGTAGCTGAAGCCGGCAGTTCCGGGCTGGTAGGAATTGGTGCCGGTGCTGACCGTGCCCGTGTAGGTGGTGCCGGCGGGCGGCGGGGTGACCGTTCCGGTGCCGGTGAACAGCAGGCGGTTGGGGCTGCCGGTGCCGGCGCTGGTGACCTTGTTGGGGGTGGCGTTGTTGATCATGGCGCTGGTCACGGCGCTGTTGGTGGTGTTGCCGGCGGCCACGAGCAGCGCGGCAGCGCCCGCGACGTGGGGGGAGGCCATGCTGGTGCCGCTGATGGTGTTGGTGGCGGTGGTGCTGCCGATCCAGGTGCTGGTGATGTTGCTGCCGGGCGCGAAGAGGTCCACGCAGGTGCCGAAGTTGCTGAAGCTGGAGCGGGCGTCGGTGTTGGTGGTGCTGCCGACGGTGATGGCGCTGGCGGCGCTGGCCGGGGAGACGTTGCAGGCGTTCTGGTTCTCGTTGCCCGCGGCGACGGCCATGATCAGGTTCTTGCCCGCGGCGCTGTTCACGGCGTCGTTCACGGCCTGGCTAAAGCCACCGCCGAGGCTCATGTTGGCGACGGCGGTCGCCGAGCCCTTGTTCGTCACGGCCCAGTTCACGCCGGCGATCACGCCGCTGTTGGTGCCGCTGCCCTGGCAGTCGAGCACCTTCACGGCGATCAGGCTGGCGCCCTTGGCGACGCCCCAGGTGCTGCTGCCGACGGTGCCCGCGACGTGCGTGCCGTGCCCCTGGCAGTCGCTGTTGTTGCCGTCCCCCGTGGTGTTGGTGCCCCAGATGGCACGCCCACCGAAGTTGGTGTGGGCGGTGTTGATGCCGGTGTCGATGATGTACACCTTCACGCCGCTGGCGGTGCTGTTGTAGGTGTAGCTGCCGTCCAGGGGCAGGTTGCGCTGGTCGATGCGGTCGAGGCCCCAGGTGGCGCCGGTCTGGGTGGCGGTCATGTGCATCATGGCGTCCTGCTCGATGTACTTGACGCGCTTGTCGCCCTGCAGCTTGGCGAGGTTCTGGCTGCTGAGCTTGGCGGCGAAGCCGTTCAGGGCGGCGCTGTACACCTGCTGGACCTGCACGCCCTGGGCGTCGAGCCCAAGGCTGCTGATCAGGCCGCTGGCGCTCTGGCTGCTGAGATCCGCGGCGGCGCCGTCGCTGAACACGACGATGTACTGGCCGGGGATGGCTTCGGGGTTGGTGGTGCCCAGGAGGGGCGCGCTGGTCTGACCGCGGTCGGCGACGTCGGTGGTGGGTGCGGTCTGCTGGCTACCGCAGGCGGCGAGCAGAAGGGTAAGCGCGAGGGTACCGAGGGTAGTGGTGCGTGCGTTCATTGAGGCGACCTCCTGGGACAGTTCCACAACCAAGACAGATGGGAGTGTGGCCGTGGCATGCACGGCTGATGTGACGCTGTCAAGCGAAATTGGGAACTTCGCCGATGATACGCAGAGAATTGTCCACTGTTGATGAACGTGGTCATCTGATCCGGAATTCTGTCCGTCGGCGGTACAAAAATTACAAAAAACTTACCGCCCGACGTATAAAAACTCTGTCTCGTAATGCGGGACAATACTGCTTGACGTGGGAGTCAGGCTGAATGATCTCATATTCCTCATCTGACCATTGGGTGAATAACATTTCAAAAGGCGTCTCATGACGCAATTGCTCCTGGCATTCGAAAAGTCCTCATGACGACAGATCAAATGCGCAGCACAATCCATCCCCTCACACCAGAGAGGTCAGGTCAAGGTCTCATGCAGATGAGGGTCGGTGCGGATCAGCCAGTTCCACTGAATATCAACGGAGGGCGTATGCGGCGCCGCACGGTGCCCTACCGGCAGGCGCCACCCACGGCAGGGACCAGGCAGACCCCGACCTTGCGTCTATCTGGGGAAGCAGGTGTCGTCCTTCTCTGTGACCTCCCCCCGCCTGCGGTCAGAGGTGCCAGCCGCCCGCGACCTCCAGCTCTTGGCCCGTCACGTAATCGCTGGCCCGGATGAAGAACAGCGCCGCCTCGACCAGTTCCGCGACCGTGCCCACCCGCCCCGCCGGAATCTCCCGCACCGGCTGACTGACACTCGTCTCGATCACGCCGGGACTGACCACGTTCACGCTCACGCCGCTGCCCGCGAGCGTCACCGCCAGCGACCGCGACAGCTGCAGCACCCCCGCCTTCGCGATCACGTACGGGACGATCCCCGGCCGCGCCACCCCCGCCGAGGCGCCCGCAAAACCCAGGTTCACGATTCGGCCCCAGCCGCGCGCCCGCAGCAGCGGCGCAGCCTCCTGACACGTGACGAAAGTGGCGGTCAGGTTGCTGCCCAGCATGTCCGCCCACTGCTCGTCCGTCACGTCCAGCAGCGGGCGGTTCACGTAGTTGCCCACGTTGTTCACCAGCACTGCCAGTCCCCCGAAGGCGGCGTGCGCGTCGCGCACCAGCGCGCGCGCCTGCGCGGGCACCGTCAGGTCGGCGCGTAGCGTCACGGCCCGCACGCCCCGCTCGCGGCACAGGCGCGCCGTCTCCTCGGCGTCCACGGCGCTGCCGCGGTAATGCACCGCCACGTCCAGCCCCTCGGCGGCCAGCGCGACCGCCAGCGCCCGCCCGATCCCGCGCGCCGCGCCGGTCACCAGCGCCGTGCCGGTGGCCAGCCCCGTGCCGGGTGGGACGGTCACGCCCGCACCGGTCGGGCCCTCACGACTCACCCTGCCGCAGCGCCAGTTCCACCAGGGACCGCGTGAACGAGTTCAGCGGGTACTCCAGCGCCTCGTGCAGGTGCACCCAGGCCCACTCCGCGATCTCCTCGTTCGGTTTCACCTCGTGGTCGCCGGTGGTGGCCAGGAAATCCACCAGCAGCATGTGCGCGGGCTTGTGGAACTCCTCGCTGAGCACCGCCTCCTGCGTCTGCGCGTACTGCACGTCCTCCAGGCGCAGGCCGACCTCCTCGAGAAATTCGCGCTGCACGGCGTCCAGCAGTGTCTCGCCCCACTCGACCTTGCCGCCCGGTACGCCCCACAGCCCGCGCCACTTCGTCGTGCGGGCCAGCAGCACCCGGCCGTCCCGGCCCCACACGAGCGCGCCCACACACACCAGCGGTCTCTCCATGCGCGCCAGCGTACCGTCCCCCGCGCCCGCCCGTGCGGGTGAACGCCTACCGACCCCGGCGGCGCATCACGCGGCGTTCCAGGCCCGTGATCACCGCGTACACCAGCACCCCGTACCCGATCAGCAGCGCGATCGCCGCGAACTGCCCGGCCTTGTTCTGGTACGTCCCCGCGACCTGCACCGCCAGTCCCAGGCCCTTCTGGTTCGGGTCCACGAATTCCCACACGACCGCCCCGATCAGCGCCAGGCTGGCTGCCAGTCGCAACCCGCCCAGCAGCACGGGCAGCGCGCCGGGAAATTCCAGGCGGGTGAGGCGCTGCCAGCGCGAGGCGCGCAGGGTGCTGAACAGCTCGTGGAAGGTGGCCTCCAGTTCCCGCACGCCGACCAGCGTGGCGACCAGCATGGGGTACAGGGCACTCAGGGCCGACACGATCACCGCCGGGAGGAACCCGAAGCCCAGCCACGACACCAGCAGCGGGGCGAGTACCACGATCGGGGTGCTCTGCGACGCCACGATGAACGGGCTGAGGAAGCGTTCCAGCGCCCGCCAGCGCGCCAGCGGGTACCCGATCAGCACGCCCGCTAGCGCGCCCAGCAGCGTCCCCACCAGCGCCGTCTGCACCGTCACGCCGAACGCCGCGAGGAGCGCCGGGGCGGTGCGGACCCCCTCCTGCCACACCGCGCCGGGCGTGGGCAGCAGGAACGGCTGATTCAGCGCCGAGGCGCCCAGCTGCCACGCCACCCCGGCCAGCGCCACCGCCAGCGCGGGCAGCAGCCACCCCGCGCTGCGCCCGGGACGCGATTCCACCCGCAGCCGCGTGGAGTCCCCGGTGCCCAGCACGGCCCGCAGGTGCGCCTCCAGCCCGTCCGTGTACGCGCTGACGCGGCCCTCGCCGCGCGTGTCGAGCACCTCCACGATCCGCCCGCCGCGCAGCACCGCCACGCGGTCCGCCAGCCACACCGCCTCGCGGATCGAGTGCGTGACGAGCACCGTCGTCCGGCCTGTCTTCTCGTGCAGGTGCCGCAACTCCGCGTTGAAGCGCTCGCGGACCAGCGCGTCCAGCGCCGCGAACGGCTCGTCCAGCAGCAGCACGTCCCCGCTCTGCGCCAGCGCCCGGGCCAGCGCCACCCGCGCCCGCATCCCGCCGGACAGTTGCGCCGGGAAGTACGGCCCGTACGCCTCCATGCCCACCAGCTTCAGCGCCTCCGGGGCACTCAGGCCGCCCCCGGCTCCCAGATCGGCGGGCAGCTGCACGTTCCGCAGCGCGGTGCGCCACGGCAGCAGCCGGTAATCCTGGAACACCAGCGCGGGCGGCGTCCCGATCTGCACGCGGCCCGACTCCGGGCGCAGCAACCCGGCCAGCACCCGCAGCAGCGTGCTCTTCCCCCCGCCCGACGGGCCGATCAACGCCAGGAACTCCCCCCGGCGAACATCTAGCGTCACGCCGCTGAGGATCACCTCGCCGCCCAGCCGCACCGTGACGTCCTGCACGGCCAGCGGGGCGTCCGTGGCTGGCTCCCCGCTCACGCCTTCACCTCACGCGCCGCGTCCGGAACGGGAGCCGGGGCGGGCCGACCACGCGTGTTCACCAGCACCACGCCCGCCACCGCCACCACGCCCCCCAGCAGCGTCAGCAGGGTGGGCACCTCGCGCAGCCACGCCCACGCGATCAGCACCGCGAACACCGGCGACACGTACAGGAACGACGTCGTCACGCCCGCCCCCACCCTTGAGAGGGCGAACGTCCACGTCAGGTACGCCAGCGCCGCCGGGAACAACCCGATGTACACCAACGCGAGGTGCGCCTCCAGCGGCGCGGCGCGCAGTTCGGCCCCGAAGCCCGGCAGGAACACCAGCATGGGCACCGTCCCCGTGATCAGCGACCACACCGTGAAATGCAGCGGATTCATCCGCGCCAGCAGCGGCTTCTGAAACACGAAGTACAGGCTGGTGAACAGCGCCGCCGCCAGGATCAGCAGCGCCCCCCGCGTGAAGCTCAGGTCCTGCCCGCCGCCCAGCACGATCAGCGCCACGCCCGCCAGGCTGACCAGCGTGCCCAGCCAGCCCAGCGCGTTCAGCCGTTCCCCGGCGAAGCGCGTGGCGAGCAGCGCCGTGATGACCGGCCCCGCCGCGATGATCAGGCTGGCGGTGCCCGCCGGGACCGTCACCTCGCCGTAATTCAGGCACACGTGGTACAGCGTGATGCCCGAGAAGCTCAGCCCCGCGATCCGCCCCAGGTCCCGCAGCGGCGGCAGCGGGATGCGCGCGGCCAGCGCGTACACGCCCAGCGCCAAGCTGGCCACCAGGAAGCGGTACAGCGTCACGTGCCCCGGCGAGAACGACTCCAGCCCCGCGCGGATCCCCGCGAACGCCGACGCCCAGAACACGATCGTGACCAGGATGGCCCCCAGCGACAACGGATCCAGACGGCCAGCAGCGGGAGCACGCATATGGCGGCCAGCATAGAGCAGCCCCCGCGCCGCGCGGCATCGGCAGAAACGATCCGTCCCGCGTGACCCTTCGGAAACCCGGCCAGACTCGGCGGGCCGCGCAGGTCTAAACGCGCCCTGAGGCCCGGCACACCCGCCCAGCTGCCGATGCGCGAAGGATGAGGCATGACCGACCCCCAGCCGAAGAGCACGCCCGAAACCGCGCAGGACCACACGGGCAGCGACCACGCCACGCACGGCGCGAACACCAACCTCACGCCCGACGTGCAGGGCGGCCCCACCTCCTCTCAGGACCGCGCCGCGACCGACACCATCACCGACCAGCACGCGCATGATGGAGGGAACCACTCCGGCTGAACTCACGTAAGGTCAATTGCCCCCGCCCGGTCCGCAGGCGGGCCTTAATCTTCGTTGGGCGTGGCTTCACGCGCCCCCACACCGCACTTCATACACTGCCCCCACGGAGGGAATCACCATGACGAACACCACAGGAATGGATCAGAACCGCATGATCAGCGGCGCCGCCGGAGGCGCCCTGCTGCTGATGGGCCTGCGTAAACGCGGCGTGCTGGGCCTGGGGATGGCCGCCGTCGGCGGGTACCTCGCCTACCGCGCCGCCACCGGCAACGACCCCGTCATGGCCGCCGCGGGCCTCAGCGGCAACGCCGTGGCCGCCAAGCCCATCTTCGTGGAGCACAGCGTCGTCATCGACCGCCCCGCGCAGGCCGTGTACGACTTCTGGCGCAAGCTGGAGAACCTGCCCCAGATCATGAGCCACCTCGAGAGCGTCACCGCGCTCGACGAGAAACGCAGCCGCTGGGTCGCGAAGGCCCCGCTGGGCACCCACGTCGAGTGGGAAGCGGAGATCGTGAACGACAAGCCCGGCCAGCGCATCGGCTGGCACTCCCTGCCCGGCGCGACCGTCGACAACGCAGGCAGCGTGCAGTTCGAATCCCTGCCCAACGGTGGCACGCGCGTGCACGTGGCGCTGTCCTACCGTCCGCCCGCCGGGCCGCTGGGCGCCGCCGTCGCCAAGCTGTTCGGCGAGGAACCCAGCCAGCAGATCGCCGAGGACCTCCAGAAGTTCAAGGCCGCCTTCGAGGGCACCGCGAAGAACTGACTGGAACAGTAGGAGGGGGCCAGTGGTGCGATGCCACTGGCCCCCCTTTCGCGCGGACTTACCAGTTCAGGTCGATGCCGGTGAAGGGCGTGCCGTTCTTGCCGGGGGTCAGGCCGTTCACCAGAGTCCAGCCGGGCTTCACGTTCAGCAGGTCGGTGCCGCTCTTGTCACCCGAGCCGTTCTTCGAGAAGACGAACGTGCGGCTGCCGGTCTTCTGCTCGCCGCTGTCGTGGCGCAACTTGGTGCCGGTCTCGCCGTCCACGTACGCGAACAGCTCGTACGCGCCGTCCTGCGGTTCGTTCGGGAAGCTGATGGCGTACACGCGCTTTTCCGGGTTCAGGGTGCCCATGTTGCCCTGGTCGAGCGCCGGGGTCTGCACGCCGCTGAGGGTCATGCCGCGCAGCGCCATGCGGATCGTGCCGCTGGGCTGCGTGCCCAGGATGTTGCCGGACACGTCTCCGTCCGGGATACCGAGATACCCGCAGGAGGCGATGGTCAGGGGGAGGAGCAACAGGGCAGCTTTCTTCATGCTGCTCACCCTAGGCGGACCGGGTGAAGGGTCTGTGAGCGGCAGCTGACGCGGCTCTCAGGAATTCTCATTCGCTTGCGGTGGAGCTTCCGGCACGTCTGCCGCGCCCTCCTCGACCACGGTCAACGAGCGCAGCGTCGCGCCCTGATGCCAGCCGTACTGCGGGTTGCGCAGGGCCAGCGCCGCCGCCACCGCCTCCGCCGCGCTGCGGTCCGGTTCGCCGTCCAGGCAGAACAGCAGAAACTTTCGCCCGCCCGGCGCGATCCGGATGAACAGGTCCTCGCCGATCTCCAGCTGCTGCGTGCGCGACAGCCGCTCGGCACGCCCCTGCGCGTACCGCAGCGCCTCGCGGATCGGCACCGTCACCGTCGGGTTGCTCATGCGCGCAGTCCCGACAGCAGCATGTCCGCGAACTGGTCCGCCACGTCCCTCGGGGACAGCGACCCGCCCGGGCGGTACCACGTGTACGCCCAGTTCACCGCCGACAGGATCAGATACGCGGTCATCTTCACGTCGAGGTCCGCGCGGAAGGTCCCCTCGCGCACGCCCTGCGTCACCAGTTCCCGGTAGAAGCCGTCGATGGTGTCGCGCCAGCCGGTCACGCGCCCATACGCCTCGGGCGACAGGTGCTTCCACTCGTGGAAGAACACGGTGGCGCTGTCCATGTTGTCCGCCACCACCCGGATGTGCCGGAACATCGCCTCGCGCAGCTTCTCGTCGGCGCGCATGGGCTCGCCGCGCAGCGTGAACAGCGCCTCGTCGAACTGACGCGACGCCTGATTCACGATCTCGATCAGCAGCTCCTCCTTCGAGGAGATGTGCGCGTACAGACTGCCCCCCTGCATGCCCAGTTCGCCCGCCAGGTCACGCATGCTCGTCGCGTGATACCCACGCTCGGAAAAGAGGCGGCTGGCCGAGTCCAGAATCTGCTCGCGGCGGGGTTTGGCAGTGTCAGTCATGGTGGGGGAGACGGGCACAGCGGCGCGGCCCAGTACACCCAGCCTAGCACGCCCCACCCAAACGCCCGTTAGGTCCCCACCCGCCAGGATGCTGCCCCCACCGGGCCGTCAGCGCCGCTGGAAACTGATGTTCAGCGCCGGACCCGCCGCGCCCTGCACCCACTCGGCCTGGAACCCCCCGGCCAGCGCGGAGCGCACCTTCGCGTCCGTGCTGAACACGTACAGCGTCCGCGTCCCCGCGCCGCCGCGCAGAGTGATCTGCTGCGGCGCCACGCCCGCGCGCAGCTGAGTCAGACTCCTGTCCGGCTGGGCCTTGAGCACGACCCGCTCGGTCCCGCAGTAGCAGATCAGCAGACCCTTCTCGACCGAGTACGTCGTGCAGCCCTGCGACGTCCCCCCGGGACACGACACCACGAACGTCTGAGACTGCCCCGCCGTCACGCCCTGCGCGCCCGTCAGTCCACCCATCGCCACGGCTGCCAGCCCCGCCCACCACCACGTCATCGTCATGCCCGCAGCGTACCCGGCCCGGCGTTTCAGGAGCGTTGCGCCCGCCCCTGATCCAGCAGCGCCTGAAACACCGCCGCGCCCGCCGCGTGCCCCTCGGCCTCCGCCGCCTCCAGCCCACCGGTCGCGAAGTCCCGCAGCGCCCCCGCCTCCCCGTGCTCCTGCGCCCATTCCGAGAGTGCCTGCCACACGTGATGCTGCATCCGGTACTGCCCGGACCGGCGCGCCGGTTCCAGCGCCGCCTCCAGCGCCGATCGCTGCCCGGCCCCGTCGCCCAGCAGACGGTGCAGTTCCGCCAGGGTCGTCAGCGCCACCACCTCGCCCTCGTGGCGGCCCAGCGTCCGGAACAGCGCCTGCGCCGCGCGCGCGTCCGCCAGACCCTCCGCGGGCCGCTCCTGCTCGTAGGCCACGCCCGCCAGCGTCGAATGCAGATTCGCGCGCAGCAGGTCGTCGCCCCCGGCATCCAGCGTCGCCCGCAGCAGCGCCTGCGCCTCATCCGCGCGGCCCAGACGCAGCAGGGCCAGCGCCCGGTCATGCATCAGCAGGCCCCACTCCGGAGCGGCCCGCCCGTCAGCCGGTTCAGCGCCGCTCAGGCCGGGCCCCGCCAGCCACGGAGCGCTGACCTCCAGCGCCCCCTGCGGCTCGCCGCGGCGCAGCAGCAGATGCGTGCGTTCCAGCGCCAGCCGCAACGCCTCGGCCCGGTCATCCGGGACGAGACCCTGCGCGGCGTCCAGTTCCGCCGCCCAGGCGTCCAGATCCCCCAGCGCCTGAAACGCCCGCCCCCGCTCGCGGTGCAGCGCCGCCCGCTCCGGGCCCCCCGGCGTGCAGGCCAGCGCGCGGTCCAGCGCCAGCAGCGTCTCCCGGTGCGCCCACAGCGCCCGCGCGTCCGAGGCCGCCTCACGCCACAGCCCGGCCGCCCGGTCCGAGTCGCCCGCCGCCTCCCAGTGCGCGGCCCGCTCACGCGCCGCCGCGCCCACCCCGTCCAGGTGCCGCGCCAGCCGCGCGTGCCCCGCCGCCCGCTCCGGGTCGGGCCAGCCCAGCCGCAGCGCCTCGCGCAGCAGGTCGTGCTCCAACCGGAACGACCCGTCCGGCCGGGCCTCCACCCAGCGGTGCGCGGCCGCCGCCGAGAGCGCCGCGTCCAGCGCCGCCCCGTCCAGCCCACTGGCCGCCGCCGCGTCCTCCGGGCGGAACGACCGCCCCCGCAGCGCCGCCCCGCGCAGCGCCGCCAGGACCGCCGGGCCCTGCGCCGCCACGCGCTCCTCCAGCGCCGCGCGCAGCGTGCCCGGCACCAGTGACCGCACCTCCGGCAGGTCCACGTGCAGCTGCCACGCCCCCTGCGCGTCCACGCTCAGCACCCCACGCGAGAGCAGCCCCTGCACCAGCGACAGCAGCGCGTACGGATTCCCACCACTCAGGCCGTGCAGGGTCTGCGCGAACCCCGTCGCGCGGGCCGAACCCGACAGCAGCCGGATCAGTTTCAGCACCGCCAGTTCCGACAGGGGCGGCACCTCCAGCCGCAGGAGCCGCCCCGCCCCGTCCAGCTCCTGCGCCCAGGCGTGCAGCGGCCCGCCCGGCACCAGACCCTCCGGCCGGACCGCGCCCAGCACCCGCGCCCCCGAGCGCTCCTGCGCGCGCGCCAGCACCCGCAGCGTGGACGGATCGAGCCAGTGCGCGTCCTCCACGACCCACACCCTTCCGTTCCCGGCCAGGGCCAGCAGCGCCTGCGTGAACGCCTCCTGCACCCGCGCCTCGCTCAGCGCGCCCACCGGCAGCAGCGGCGGCGGGCACAGCTGCGGCGCCACCACCCCCAGGTCATCCCGCACCCGGCGCGGCAGGCCGCCCAGCACCTCCGGGCGAAGCTCCAGCGCCCGCAGCAGCGCCCCGAACGGCCCCGCCGCCGCGCCACTCGACCCGCGCAGCAGCACCCGCCGCTCCCCCACGCCCGCGCCGAGCGGCCCGCGTGTCAGGGCGTCCAGCAGGCGGGACTTGCCCACGCCCCCCTCACCGATCAGCAGCAGCGTTCCGCCCGCCGGGGCGCGCCCCGCCCAGTCCAGCACCTGCTGCCACAGACCCTCCCGGCCCACCAGGGGCGGCTCCAGCACACTGACCGACCCGGCCGCCGGGGGAGGAGAGGCCGACCCTCCCTCCAGCGCGTGCCCCAGGGCCGGCGCCCAGCCCAGCTCCCGCTCGAACCGCTCGGTGAACGCCGCCTGCACCTGCGCCGCCTCCGCCCGGCGGCCCGCGCCCCACAGGAGGCGGGTCAGCGCGTCACACGCCGCCTCCGACAGCGGCTGCGCGTCCAGCAGCGCCCGCTGCGCGTCCAGCGCCCCCTCCGGCCGACCCTGCGCGTCCAGGCCCGTCACGGCCGCCTCCAGCAGCCCCACCTGCCACGCCCGCACCTGCGCCCGCCAGCCCTCCACCCACTCGTCCAGTTCCGGCACGTCCGGGACACTCACGCCCGACAGCAGCTCGCCCGACGTCCACGGTCGGCCCGCACCCCAGTCGGCCGCCCAGTCCCCGGCGGCCACCGCGCCCCGCAGCTGCGCCGCGTCACACGCCGCGTCCAGCCACACGTCCTCACCGTCCAGGTGCAGCGCCCCGTCCAGTGGCCCGCGCGCCCGGTGCAGTTCCAGCCTCAGCCGCGCCCGCGCTTCCTCCGGCCCGTGCTCCGGGAACAGCCGCGCACTCAGCCGCGCGCGCGACTGCCGGCCCTCCAGCGCCAGCGCCGCGAGCAGCAGCAGCCGCCGCGCCCGCACCGGCACCCGCGCGCCCCGCACCAGCAGCGCCGGGTCGCCCAGCAGCCGCAGCGTCACCGACACGCGCCGCTCCACGAAAAGGTCACACGGTCAGTATAGGAAACCGGGCCCCGAAACGCCCCTGCAACGCCCCGCGCGTCACCCTGACCGTGGAGGAGTCCCCGATGACCGAGCGCTACACCCTGCACGTCCAGCACGCCCCGCACTGGGAAGCCCATCTGACCCCCCTGCGCGCACCCGGCGCGGATCCGGGCACCCCGCAGGCCCCAGCCCTGAGGTTCAGGTCACCGCTGGACCTGCTCGAATGGCTCGAAGCTCAGGCGGAACCCGCGGTACAGCCGCCCGCGCGGCCCGGCCCGCTCCCCTGACCCCGGCCCGATTCCGGATCACTGGACGGCCCGTCACGCCCCGGTGGTACAACGGACAGTGATGACCACTGAACCCCTGTCCGCCGCGCCCGCCGGGGTGCGCGCCGCCGTGCGCGGCGTGCCCGCCTACCCGTTCACGCCGCTGGACGTGCCCACCAAACTCGACCAGAACGAGAACCCCTACGACTTCCCCGAAGCCCTGAAACAGGAGGCGCTGCGCCGCATGGCCGCGCGCCCCTGGAACCGGTACCCCGACCTGCACGCCGACGAACTGCGCCGCCGCATCGCCGCCTTTGAGGGCTGGGACGAGCACGGCGTGGTCGTCACGCCCGGCAGCAACGTCCTGATCAAACTGCTGACCGAACTCGCCGGAATCTCCCAGACCGTCCTGACGGTCAGCCCCACCTTCAGCGTGTACACCCTGGAAGCGCAGCTGCTCGGCGCGACCCTCGTGCAGGTGCCGCTGAACGCCGACTTCAGCCTGCCGGTGGACGCCCTGAAGGCCGAACTGAAACGCCACCAGCCGGGCGTACTGTACATTACCCAGCCGCACGCCCCCACCGGGCACGTGGACGCCGACTCCGCCATCCGCGACCTCGTGGACGCCGCCGAGGACTGGGTCGTCGTGCTCGACGAGGCGTACCACCAGTACAGCCACACCGACCACAAGGACCTCGTGCGCGCCGGCGGCAACCGCCTGAGCCTGCGCACCTTCAGCAAGGCCTGGGGGCTGGCCGGACTGCGCCTCGGGTACGCGCTCGCCACGCCGGAACTCGCCGGGCAACTGCAGAAACTCGTGCCCGCCTTCAACGTCAGCACCCTCGCGCAGGCCGCACTGGAAGTCGCCCTGGAACAACCCGGCTACGTGCAGGAGCGCGTGCAGGAGGGCGTCCGTGAACGGGGCCGCGTCCTGGCGGCCCTCGCGGGCCACCCCACCTGCCAGGCGCTGCCCAGTCAGGCGAACTTCTTCCTGCTGCGCACCCCCGACGCCGCCGCCGCGTACACCCACCTGCTGGAACGCGGGATCGTCGTGCGCCGCCAGGACAGCCTCCCAGGGCTGACCGGCTGCCTGCGCATCGCCATCGGCACGCCCGCCGAGAACGACGCGCTGCTCGCCGCGCTGGCCGACCTGACATGACCGCGCGCGGGCCGCTCCGCCTGACCGCCGACGAGCAGGCCCGCTTCACGCCGCCCCCCGACGCCGCGCCGCGCAGTCCCCTCACGACCGACTGCACGGCGTGCGGGGCGTGCTGCGCCGCGCCGGACATCCACGCGCTGAACAAACCCCTCGGCGTGCCCTGCGTGAACCTCGGCCCCGACCAGGGCTGCGGGCACCTCTGCGCCATCTACGTCACCCGGCCCGGCGTGTGCCGCAGTTACCAGCCGGACTGGGTGTGCGGCGAGGTCGCCCCGCTGCCCACCCTGGACGCCCGCACCCGGCGCTTCCTGGAGATCTACGGGTTACAGCAATTGCCATGAAGACGTGTTCTTCATGGCCGAGCGGAGCGAGTGATTTTTGTTGAGCAGGATGGAGAATGGAGGCATCAGAAGTTTGTTTTTCTGATGCCGTAATTCGGAGAACTGCTCTACAGCCTGACTGATTCCCGTAACGCCTGCCGCAGCGAGAACGGCGTGAAGTTCGGGCGGATGCCCGGCACGGTGCCCACCCAGTCGCGGTACGCCGCATCGAACAGTGCGGCGCGGTGCAGGTGCGCCAGCGGCAGTGACCGCCACAGCAGCCCCGCCGCGTCCCCGGCCCCCAGGGCACGCAGGTACGCTCCGGCCAGCCGTTCGGGCAGGTGCGGCGTGCCTGTACGCACGGGCAGCGCCGCGCGGGCGGGGTGCAGGGTGAACCCCAGGAACCACCCGGCGTCCATGAACGGGTGCGCCAGGGCCGCCTCGCTCCAGTCGAACCACACGCTGCCCCGCTCCGGGCCGTGCAGGGCGTTGCGGGGGTGCGCGTCTCCGTGCGCGGGAAGGCTGGGCAGGCCGTGCGCGTGCAGGTCACGGAACGCGGCGGCCACGCCCGGGCGCAGGTCGCGCAGCGCCGCCACCTCGTCGGGATTCAGGCCCCAGGCGTGCAGGGGCGCGGGGTCGGTCAGCAGGGCGTCCACCCGCGCCGCCATGTCCGGCACCGTCAGGGTGGGCGCGCCCAGGTCGGTCAGGGCCGGGGCATCCGCCGCGCGCTGGAAGGCCGCCAGCCGCTCCAGCGCGCCGGTCCACGCCGCCGGGTCGGGCACTCCGTCGAGCAGCGCGCCGCCGTCCAGGGTCAGCAGCGTCGCCCCCTGTGGGTCGGCGTGCAGGACGGGCGGCAGCAGCTCCGGGTACCGCGCGGCGAGGTGCGCGGTCAGGGCCGCCTCGCGCCCGTCCGCGCTGACCTTCAGCCACGCCCGGCGGCCATCCTCCAGCGGCACGCGGTGGATGCCCATCAGGTCGTGACTGAAACCGAGGTTCACCGGCCCTGCTCGGGTCAGGCCCAGCGCACCCAGACGGGCGTCCACGCTGGCCGTCGCGACCTCCGGCCAGTCGGGCCGCTGCCAGGGCCGCGCGCCCGGCAGGACGTCCGGGAGGTGCGCGCTCCAGCCGCCCGGCCACGTCACCTCTGTCCCGTCGGTCAGGCGGACATGCAGCGTCCCGCGCTGCCCGAAGCCCAGCCCGCCGTCGTGCAGCAGCCACGCGCCGGGCGGCAACTCCGCGCGCAGCACGTCCGGCAGGGCCGCCGCGTCCGGGACGTTCAGGGTCGGCAGGTCACCCGCCGGGGTGCGCCACACCTCACCCCGCGCGTTCCACAGCGCCACTCGGCTGGACTCAGCGGCCATGTTCCGTCCGTTCGGGCGTGGTGGTGGTGTAGGTGCTGCGGCCCAGGTAGATGGCGGGCGGCGCGACGAGCAGGCCCGCGTCGTCGTAGGCGTCCGGGTCGAAGTGCACCTGTTCGACGTGACCAACGAACAGGTCGTGGTCGCCGGTGGGCGTGACGGCGCTGACGCGGCAGGTGTAGTGCAGGTACGCGCCGCGCAGCGCGAGCGGCTGCCCCGGCAGGGTGTCGAGGTTCAGCAGGGCGTGCTTGTCCACGCCGCCGTGCAGGCTGTGCAGGCCCGCGCCCTGCACGGCGTCCGCGTGCGTCAGCGGAAGGAAGTTCACGCCGAAGGTGCCGCCCGCGCGGATCAGGGCGTGCGTGGCGCGTTCACGCCCGACGGCCACGCCGTACAGGGGCGGGTCGGCGCTCAGGGCGGTGTGCCACCCGGCGGCCATGACGTTGCGCTGCCCGTCGTGCGCGGCGGTGATCAGGGCGACGGTGCCGGGGTAGTACCCGAAGAAACGGTCGGTGGTGGCGCTGAGCATGTGCGGTCATTGTGCCGCGCGGGGCGGGCGGTACGCTGGGCGCATGCTGCCCCCCACGCTGGCTGACCTGCTGGAGTTCCACGCGCCGCTGTCCGCCGTGCAGCGCGAGCAGGGGGGCGCGGTGACGCTGCTCACGCCGGGTGTGAACGTGCTGGCGCTGAACGCGACGTTCCTCCCGGCGGATGTGCGCGGGGTGGATATCGCGGCGGTGCTCGACTGGCACGAGGGGCAGGGTGTGCCGCCGCTGGTGGCGACGGCGGGGCCGCTGGTGGGCCTGCCGGGTCGGGAGGTGGCCCGCGTGCGCGTGGGTCACGCCGACCCCGCGCCGTGGGCAGGGGAGGGCGTGGTGGTCGAGCAGGTGTCGCGCCTGCACCTGCGCCCGTGGGCGGAGGCCCTGACGCGCGCGCATGGCACGCCGGCCTGGGGGGAGGGGCTGGCGCGGCAGCTCGCGGCGCGGCTGGAGGGGGACCGGGACTTCGTTCCGCTGAGTGCGTACCGGGACGGTGAGGTGGTGGGCGCGCTGCTGTGGCAGGCGCGTACGTCTGGTGGCGCGGCCCATCTGTGGGGCGCGGCTGACCTGTCGGTTCGTGCTGCCCTGATGAGGGGCGCTCAGACGCTGGGTCACCCTATTACTATGTCTAGACATCTGGATGAGACGGATGGGGGTCAGATGGGTGAAGTTGTTCACTACATCCTCCTGGAAATGTGAGATTTCCGTCTCACGATAGGGTGTTCATCTGGAAAGCGTGAGAACCAGTCGTTGTAGAATTTCTCGCAAAAGATGGGTTTCTGCTCTGCTGGTCAGCTCTATCCAGAGGGTGAGAACTGAGCTTCTGGCTCTCATGTTGAGGCATTCTTTAACCCGCTTTAATGCCCGCATGCCCACCGCCCTTCTGCGCGGCAGCGCGGCCGCGTTGCTCACCCTCACCCTCGCTGCCTGCAGCAGCACCAGCACCCCCACCACCAGCACCCCGGCGCCCACCACCAGCGAACCCGCCCAGAGCGTCCGGCTGGCCGCGCAGGCCGTCGCCACGCCCGTCGCCCTGACCACCGGGCAGACCCTGCAACTGAACGTCACCGTGAACGGCCAGCCCGCCCAGCCCGGCCAGCTGAAGTGGACCACCAGCAACGCGGGCGTCGCCACCGTCACCCAGACCGGTCTCGTCACCGCCGCCTCGGCCGGCAGCGCCACCATCCGCGCGGCGCTCGCCACCAACCCCGGCGCGTTCATCGACTTCCCCGTGGCCGTCACCGCCCCGGCGCCCGCCCCCACCCCGGCCCCCACGCCCGCGCCGGCCCCCGCTCCCACCACGCCGGGCAGCTTCGCGCAGCAGGTCCTGGACCTCACGAACGCCGCGCGCGCCGTGCCCCGCAGTTGCGGCGCCACCAGCTTCGCCGCCGCCCCGGCCCTCACCTGGAACGCGCAGCTCGCGCAGGCCGCGCAGGGTCACGCCGCGGACATGGCCGCTCAGAACTACTTCAGCCACACCAGCAAGGACGGCCGCACCTTCTCGCAGCGCATCGTGAACGCCGGGTACAGCACCTACCGCACCATCGGCGAGAACATCGCCGCCGGGCAGACCACCCCCCAGCAGGTCGTGGACGGCTGGCTGAAGAGTGAAGGGCACTGCCGGAACATCATGAACCCCAACTTCAAGGAACTCGGCGTCGGGTACGCGTACACGACCACCAGCACCTATAAGCACTACTGGGTGCAGGACTTCGGCGCCCGCTGACCGCCGCACACGAGGAGGGGGAGGCTGCGACCGGCCTCCCCCTCCTCGTGTCGCTCGTTATCCGAATAGCGCCCGGTACTCGCCGTACCCCTGCGCGTCCAGTTCCGACACCGGCACGAACCGCAACGCCGCCGAGTTGATGCAGTACCGCAGCCCCCCGTGCTCACGCGGGCCGTCCGGGAAGACGTGCCCCAGGTGCGAATCCGCCCCCGCCGACCGAACCTCGGTCCGCGCGTAACCGATCTTGTAATCCGTGTTCTCCGTCAACGCCACGCTGGGAATCGGCCGCGTGAAGCTGGGCCACCCGCACCCCGCGTCGTACTTGTCCAGGCTGGAGAACAACGGCTCACCGCTCACCACGTCCACGTAGATGCCCTCTTCCGTGTGGTCCCAGTACTCCCCGGTGAAGGCCCGCTCGGTGCCCTCGTGCTGGGTCACGCTGTACTGCATGGGCGTCAGCCGCTCCCGCAGCTCCGCATCCGACGGCTTCACGAACGGCTTCTCAGTCATGCGGGCAGTCTAGGCGCGCGGCGCCGCCGGGACGGTAACGAAACGTAGGAAGTGGGTTGTGGGCAGTAGGTTGTGGGAGCAGACCTACAACCCACATCCCACTCCCTACAACCCCCTTACAGCGGAATGTTGCCGTGTTTCTTGTAGGGTCTGGCTTCTTCCTTGTCGCGGAGCATCTCGAAGGTCTGGATGAGGACGCGGCGGGTGTCTTCCATGGGGATCACGTCGTCGATGTAGCCCTTGCTGGCGGCGACGTAGGGGTTGTCGAAGGCGTCCTTGTACTCGGCGATCTTCTGCGCGCGGGTGGCGTCGGGGTTGTCGCTGGTCTGGATGTCGCGGCGGTACACGATGTTCGCGGCGCCCTCGGCGCCCATGACGGCGACGGCGGCGGTCGGCCAGGCGTACACGACGTCGGCGCCCATGTCGCGGCTGTTCATGGCGAGGTACGCTCCGCCGTAGCTCTTGCGGGTGATCAGGGTGACCTTGGGGACGGTCGCCTCGGCGTAGGCGTAGAGCATCTTCGCGCCGTGGCGGATGATCCCGGCGTGTTCCTGCGCGACGCCCGGCAGGAAGCCCGTGACGTCCACCAGCGTCAGGATAGGGATGTTGTAGCAGTCGCAGGTGCGGATGAACCGCGCGGCCTTGTCCGACGCATCGATGTTCAGCGTGCCCGCCATGACGCGCGGGTTGTTCGCCACGATGCCGACCGACTCGCCGTTCAGCCGCGCGAAGCCCACAACGATGTTCTTCGCCCAGTTCGGCTGGATTTCCAGGAAGGTGCCGTCGTCCACGAGTTCATGGATCACGTCGTGCATCGCGTACGGTTTGCGCTGGTCGGGCACGACGATGTCCAGCAGCCGCTCGTTCGTGCGGGTGGCGGGGTCGCGGCTGGGGTGCGCGGGGGCCTTCTCGTGCGCGTTCTGCGGCAGGTACCCCAGCAGGTCACGGATGCCCGCCAGCACCGCCTCGTCCCCGTCGTACGCGAGGTGCGCGACGCCACTCCTGCGGGTGTGGACGTCCGCGCCGCCCAGCTGGTCGAAGGTGACGTCCTCGCGCGTCACGGACTTGATGACCTCGGGGCCCGTGATGAACATGTAACTGCTGCCCTCGCTCATCAGGATGAAGTCCGTCAGTGCCGGGGAGTACACCGCGCCGCCCGCGCAGGGTCCGAGGATCGCGCTGATCTGCGGCACCGCGCCCGAGTAGATCGCGTTCCGGTAGAAGATCTCCCCGTACCCGCTCAGGGAGTCCACGCCTTCCTGGATGCGGGCTCCGGCGCTGTCGTTCAGGCCGATCACGGGGCAGCCGGTCTTGGCGGCCATGTCCATGATCTTCGTGATCTTCGCGGCGTTCATCTTGCCTAAGCTGCCGCCCAGCACGGTGAAGTCCTGGCTGAACACGAACACCTGCCGTCCGTCGATGGTGCCGCGCCCGGTGACGACGCCCTCGCCGGGGGCGTCCACGCCCTGCATCAGGCGGCCGCCGCGGTGCTCGACGAAGGTGCCCATCTCCAGGAAGCTGCCGGGGTCCAGCAGCGCCTCGATCCGCTCGCGGGCGGTGAGTTTCCCCCCGGCCTTCTGTTTCTTCAGGCGTTCGGGGCCGCCGCCCTGCTCGACCCGTGTGCGGCGCTGCTCCATCGCCGCGATCAGTTCCTGTAACTCCACGCCCGCTTTCGTCATGCGCGCATGCTACCCAAACGGGCGTTAGGTACGCGCGTGACCGGACCGGGAACAGCTGTTCAGAGGCTTCAGCCCTCCACCTCTTACCGGTCCTGCCGGGCCTCTTTCAGCAATTCCGACAGGCGCGACAGGCAGCGGCTGTACTTCTTCGCGTACGCGCCGTGGCGGTACGTGTCGCTGAACAGCCCGCTCAGGTTCGTGCCGGTGAACGCGGCGTGCAGGCCCAGGTCGTACAGCTTGTCGATGAAGTGCACGAAGCGCAGCGCGACGTTCTGGTCCGGCATGGGCGTCAGGTCCGTGACCGCGACGGCGCTGACCCCCGCCAGCAGGCGGCTGAAGCGGCTGGGGTGCACCTGCAGCAGGTGACGGCTCAGTTCGCGGTGGTTCAGGCGCGCCAGGGTCGCGTGGTTTTGCCGGGCCTCCCATGCGGTGAACTCGCCTGGGGTCAGGACGTCCTCGGGGCGCACGCCGCGCTGCCGGTAATCCGGACCGTCGATGCGGTGCGTCTCGAAGCGGCTGGCGATCGCCTGAATCTGCCGCTGGAAGTCACTGGCGTTGAACCGCCCCTGCCCCAGCGCGCCGGGTTCGGTGTTGCTCGTGGCGATCACGCTGGTCCCGCCGGGCATCAGCTGGCCCAGGAACGTGTTCGCCATGTGCGTGTTGCCCGGGTCGTCCAGTTCGAACTCGTCGATCAGCAGCAGGTCGTGCCCGCGGAAGGCGTCCACGGCGCGGTGCATGCCGAGCGCCCCGATGATGTACATCAGGTCCTGGAAGCTCATCAGGGCCGCGCGGCCCGGCGCGTCGTGCCACGCGCTGGCCAGCAGGTGCGTCTTGCCCACCCCGAAGCCCCCGTCGAGGTACAGGCCGCGCCCCTCGGGCTTGGCGCGCCGGAACAGGCGGAACCCCCCGGGCCGCACCTGCGCGCCCCGCAGGAACGCCTGCATCGCCACGCGGGCCTCCTCCTGGCTGGGGTAGTCCGCGTTCGGGTGGTACGTGGCGAAGCGCACGCCCTGGTAGCGGGGCGTGGGGGCCAGTTCGGCCGTCAGGGCGTCCGGGTCGAGGCTGGGGTTGCGGGACAGCAGGTCGATCATGCCGGTTCCGGTCGAAGGGGTGAGGTCTGCCCTTCACCCCGAGCGGACGCGAGCAGGAACAGAACGGGGTCCGGACGTGGAGTTGGCAGGTCGGTGGTGTGCTGACCTGTCAGCGGAACAGACGGAATTCGTCTCATCGGTGGACGTCGAGTTCGACCTTGTAGTTGCCGCGCCGCGTCTCGTTCACCACGCGTTTGAAGTCGATGCGGCCCAGGCCGTCGGCGGACAGGCTGTCGCCCTCGCGGATCTCGCTGCTGGCCCGGGCGGGCTGGCCGTTCAGGCGGACCTTGCCGCCGTCGATGCCCTGCTGGAAGTACGCGCGGCTCACGCCGAAGCCCTTGGCGCCCACGACGTCCACGCGCATGCTCGGCACCACGACCTCACGCAGCTTGTTGCCCTTCCCGGCGCTCTCGCCGACCGGTTCCACGTCCACGTCGCGCCCGCCCAGGCTGGTCAGGTCCGCGATAGCCTGTGCGGCCTTGCCGGTCGCGGCGATCAGGAAGCCGCCGCGGTCCTCACGCAGGTCGCCCAGCTGCTCCTCGTCCAAGCCCAGGCGCTTGAGCTGCACCGCGAAATCCTGGTCGTCCCACGCGGGGCCGCCCTCCTGCGGGATGACGCGGTACACGCTGACGCCGCTGTCCACCTCGGGAATGTGCGCGGGGTGCAGGGTCAGCAGGACGCGCCGCGCGTCCGGGAATCCCCCGGCGATGCGGTGACGGACCTCGTCGTCGTTCAGGAGGCGGCGGTCTATGTCGTCCCCGTTCACGAAGGGCGTGCGGACCACGCGCCCGCCGCGCGCCTGGGCCACCAGAGTGGAGAGCTTCTGCTTCATGCCCCCCAGGATAAGACCCGGCACTCGCCTTCCGGGCCGGTCCGCGTCCTCATCCTGACGTGCGTTCCGCTCATCCATGGTGAATGATGACGGTAAGAGTGCAGGTGTCAGCATGCCCGGTGTATGTGCCGGCCCACCGCCCGCCCCCATTTCCAGCTGGTTCGAGGTACCCCATAGTGACGACCGCGACCTTCACCGCCGTGCAATCAGCCCTGAGTGACCTGATGCGCGTCCACACGCCCCACGCGACCCTGCTCGCCTCCCTGGGGGACGAGGTGCTGCGCGTGAGAGCCGACGCCCCCTCTGAATACGCCGGGCAGGACCTCGTTCCGCCCGACGACTGGTTCGAACGCGGCGAGATGACCTGGCTGACCCGCGAAGGCAACCTGCTGGGCCTGCTGTGGCAGGAGGACGGCCCGGCGCCCGACGTGGCCGTCCAGGTCCTGACCATGCTGCTCGCCGCTGCCCGCGCCGACGGCGTGAACCGCGAGACCGAGGTCCTGATCACCCAGCTGCCTGTCGCCACCGCCTGGCTGACCGGCGACCTGGTGTTCCGCCGGGTCAGTCGGCCCTTCCTGGAACTGTTCGCTCTGGCCGAACCGGACGTCACCGGCCTGAACGTGCAGGACGTCCTGCGTGACCGGCCGGGACTGATCCAGGCGCTCATGCAGGCCAGTGCCGGCCGGTCCGTGCGCCTGGCGGACGAGCAGGTCACCCGCAGCGGCCAGACCCTGTGGATGCGGGGCGAGGCCCGACCGTACTTCGGGGCGTCCTCGGCCGGGGTGATGCTGACCCTGCAGGACGTGACCGGCGAGTATGAGCGCGCGTCGCGGGTGTCGGCGCTGCTGGATACCGACACGCCCGCCGCGCTGCTGTCCGAATCCGGCGCGGTCCTGCAGGCCAGTCAGGGCTTCCTGTCGCTGCTGCCGGCCGGCGCGCCGGTCGTGACGGGCGCGCCCCTGTGGTCCTGGGCGTGCTTCGCGGACGTGCCCAGCGACCCCGTGCGGGACCTCGTGCGGCTGGCCGCGACGGGCGGCGCCGCGCGCGCCGACGTGGAGCTCAACGGAGGCGGCACCCTGAACCTGCGGGTCCGCCGAACCTCCGAACCCGGCCTGCTGGTCGCCGAAGGCGAGGCGGCCGACCGGGACGGCCGCGCGCCGCTGGGCGTCATGAGTCAGGTCCTGGCCCTCTCGGAGGACGCCACGATCCTGGTGGATCACGCGGGCCGCGCGCAACTGGTCAGTGAACGCGCCGCCACGCTGCTCGGCGTGGACGCCGCGCGGCTGGTGGGCCTGGCCGTCACGCGCGTCATGACGGAACTGGGCGTCAAGATCTTCACGCCCGAAGGTGAGCCGATCAGCCTGCCCGACTGGAAGGAGATCCCGCTGCCGCTGCGGCGCGAGGTGCTGCTGGCCCTGCCGGACGGCACGGTCCGTCAGATGGAACTGCGCGTGACCGGCGTGGGCGGCGAGGCCGGCGGCGCGCGCGGCAGCCTGCTGCTGACCCTGCGGGACCTGACGGCGCTGCGCCGCGCGCAGGCCAAGATCCGGCACGACGCCCGGCACGACGCCCTGACCGGCCTGCTGAACCGCACCGGGGTGCGCGAGGCCCTGACGCGCGCGGCGGACGGCGGCGCCGCCGTCTGCCTGGACCTGGACGGGTTCTCCGAACTGAACGCCGCGCTGGGCCGCACCGCCTGCGACCGCCTGCTCATCCAGGTGGCGGCGCGCCTGAACGACCTGAGCAGCGAGGCGCGCGGCCTGTCCGCCCGCCTGGCCGACGACTCCTTCGTGGTGTTCCTGCCCGGCCTGAACGCCGCCGCCGCCCTGGCGCGGGCCGAGGCGATCCTGGAGAACCCCCTGCGGGTCGGCCAGCGGGACGTGCAGCTCACGGCTGCGCTGGGCGCCTCCGAGCGGACCGGTGGCGGCGAGGACATCCTGGCGAACTCCGAGGTCGCCATGCAGCACGCCAAGCGGCAGGGACGCGCGCAGCGCAGCATCTTCCAGCCGGCCCTGCGGGAAGAGGTGGCCCGCGCGTTCGAGCTGGAAGAGGCGCTGCGCGGCGCGCTCGACAGGGATCAGTTCACGCTGCTGTACCAGCCGGCCGTGAGTCTGCACAGCGGCCGCTCCACCGGCGCCGAGGCCCTGCTGCGCTGGAATCACCCCACGCTGGGTCTGCTCAGCCCCGCCCGCTTCCTGGACCTGGCCAGCCGCAGCGAGCTGATCACGAACATCAGCGAGTGGGTGGTCAAGGAGGCCGTGCAGGGCCGCCAGACGGTGCGCTCGGCCCTGCCGGACCGCTACGGCAACTGGACGGTCGGCGTGAACCTTAGCCTGGAGGAACTGCGCCGCTCGGCCGGGCTGCGCCGCCTGCTGCCCCTGCTGTCCGCCGAGGGCGCGCCGGACATCGAGGTCAGTGCCGGCAGCCTGATCGACCACAGCCAGGAGACGCTGGGCCTGCTGGAACAACTGCGGTCCCTGGGCGCCCGCCTGAGCGTGGACGACTTCGGGGACGGCGCGAGCAGCCTCGCCGCACTGACCCGCTTCCCGCTGAGCAAGGTGAAGCTGCACCCCACCCTGACGGCCCGCCTGCCCGGCGACGAGAAGTCCCTGACACTCGTGCAGGGCACCATCGACCTGGCGCACAACCTGGGCCTGAAGGTCGTGGCCGTGGGCGTGGAGACCGCCGATCAGCTGGAGATGCTGCGCGACCTGGGGTGCGACGCGGCGCAGGGCTACGCGATCACGCCGCCCCTGTCGGGCGAGGCTCTGATCGACTGGCTGCGCGACCACTGACCAGGCGCGGAAACCTGGGGGTGCTGCGCGTGCGGCACCCTCGAACGTTCGTGGCTGCGGCTCCGGACGGCATGAAGGATGACTCAAGGTCGCGGGTGGGAATGGCAGGCTGGGTGACATCTCCAGCAGGCCGCGGTTGCTTAACGTGAAGGCGTTTTCCCCAATTCACGTTTCGGAGGTCCACGCATGCCCACAGACGACCAGACCACCCCCCGTCCCGCCCGCCGCGACACGCTGCGCTTCCTGACCGCCACCGGCGCCGCGCTGGCCGCCGTGCCCCTGGCCCGCGCCCAGACGGCGCCCGCCACCCCGGCCACACCCGCCGCCGCCTCCGGCGCCATGGCCATGAACGGCAGCGGCTTCTACCGCCAGAAGATCGGCGACATGACCCTGACCACCGTCAGCGACGGCACCGCCGCCCTGGCCGCCCTGCTGCCCACCTGGGGCGCCAACCCCGACCGGCAGGCCGAATTCGCCGCGACCCTCGCCGAGTACAGCGTGCCCGCCACGAACACCGTGAACCACTTCAACCCGGTCCTGCTGGAGATCGGCGGCAGGCGCATGCTGATCGACACCGGACGCGGCGGCGCCAGCGGGCAGCTGGTCGCGAACCTGCGCCGCGCCGGGATCGAACCCGACACGATCAGCGTCGTGTTCATCACGCACGGGCACGGCGACCACATCGGCGGCCTCACCACGAACGGCAAACCCACCTTCGCGAACGCGCAGCACATGATCAACGAGGCCGAATTCAACTTCTGGGTCACGCAGGCCAACCCCAACGACGCCGTGAAGAACAACCTGATCGGCCTGAAGGACCAGTTCAAGCTCCTCAAGAGCGGCGAGGAGATCGTGCCCGGCGTCCTGACCGTCGCCACGCCCGGCCATACCGCCAACCACCACAGCGTCCTCGCGCAGAGCGGCGACCAGAGCGCCCTGATCCTCGGGGACGCCGGCGGGCACTTCCTGATCTCCCTGAAGCACGAGGGCGCGTACGTGGGCTTCGACACCGACGGCGCGCAGGCCGCCCGCACCCGCCAGGAGGTCTTCGCGCGCATCACCGACGGCAAACTGTGGGTCAGCGGGTACCACTTCCCGTTCCCGGCCATCGGGCACCTGCGCCGCCTCGCGCCCACATCGTTCGAGTACGAACCCACCCTCTGGAACTGGAGCTGAGCCCCAGCATCTGAACGCATTCCGCAGTCACCCCCGGCGCTACACTCCGGGGGTGATCGTCAAGTACGGCGGGAATGCCATGAAGAGCCTGGACCTGCGGCGCGCCGTCGCCGCCGAGATCGCCGCGCTGCGCGCCGAGCAGACGGTCGTCGTCGTGCACGGCGGCGGCCCCGTCATCGAACGGGAACTCGCCGCGCGAGGCATCCCCAGCGAATTCCGCGGCGGGCTGCGCGTCACCACCCCCGACGCGATGGACGTCGTCGAGATGGCGCTGTGTCAGCTGAACAAGCAGCTCAGTCAGGACGTCGGCCACGCCGTCGGATTGATGGGACGCGACTCGGACCTGCTGCGCGCCGAGGTGTTCGACCCCACGCTGGGCCGCGTGGGCCGCGTGACCGACGTGAACGCGGACGTGCTGCGCGCCCTGCTCGGCGCGGGCCTCACGCCCGTCGTCGGCTGCATCGCCGTCGGACCGGACGGGGACGCCCTGAACGTGAACGCCGACACCGCCGCCGGGGCCGTCGCGGGCGCCCTGAACGAGGGCATCGTGTTCCTGACCGACGTGGACGGCGTGTACCGCAACTTCCCCGACCCCCAGAGCCGCGCCGCGCACCTCACCCGCGCCGAGGTCGAGGGGGGCATTCTGGACGGCTGGATCGCCGGGGGCATGATCCCCAAGGTCCGCGCCGCGCTGGACGCCCTGGACCGTGGCGCGCCCTTCGCCGTGATCGCCAGCGGCATGCACGCCGGGGCGCTGTCCGCCGCCGTGCGCGGCGAGGCCGGCACGCGCATCACGCCCTGAACGTCAGCGCACGCGGCTGAAGATCAGCGTGTCCCGCACCGCCGAGCCGTCCGCCGACACGTCGTCGTTCACCAGCCGGGCGTCCAGCGCGTAGCCCAGCGCCGGGGGAATGCGGGCGCTGCGCTCGTTGGCGGGATCGCAGCGGATCTCCAGGCGCCGTAGCCCCAGGCCGCCCGCCGCGCGGTCCGTCAGGGCCAGGTCCGTCAGCGCCTGCACGACCTCGCGCGCGTAGCCCTGCCCGGCGTGCGCCGTGGCGATCCAGTACCCGATCTCGCCCTTGGGCACGCGCCAGTCCAGCGCGTGGTACCCGCTGCTGCCCACCAGCTCGGTGCCATCGGCGTTCCACACGTGGTAGCGCAGGTTCTCCCGCGAATCGAAGCGCTCGGCGGCACCCGTCAGGTTCTCGCGGGAGGCGTCCAGCGTCATGGGCGCCTGCGCCCACACCATCCACTCGCGCAGCTGCGGCAGCGACGCGTTCACGGCCGCGACCAGCGCCTCCGCGTCCACCGGATCCGGGCGGCGCAGCCGCAACCTGGGCGTGACGATCTCGGTCGGAACGGCGCTGGGAGCAGTCATGCGCGGCAGTCTACGGTCCCGCGCGGACAGGCGCGTCCGCAGATGGGCGCCGCCGCTACCCTGCCCATGTTGCCCCAGCCCCGACCCGTGCGGCATACTGGCCGGGCCGCGGGCGCGGCGTCCCACGAGAGACGCCCCCGACGACAACCGAACACCCGGAGCACCCGGCCCGCGTTCCGCATGCGCGCCCCTCCCACCCCGGCAGGCCCGTGCGCCCGCCGCCGGTTGTCACGGCACCCCACGAGGTGCACATGACCACACAACCCCTGACCCGCGCGCAGCAGTACCGGCGCGAGTGGACCACCAACCCCCGCGCGGACATCCTGGCCGGAACCGTCGTCGCGCTGGCCCTGATTCCCGAGGCGATCGCGTTCTCGATCATCGCGGGTGTTGACCCGCAGGTCGGCCTGTACGCGTCGTTCATCATCGCGATCGTCACGGCGTTCATCGGCGGGCGGCCCGGCATGATCAGCGCCGCGACCGGCGCCATGGCGCTGCTCATGACCGGCCTCGTGAAGGACCACGGGCTGGCGTACCTGTTCGCCGCGAGCATCCTGACGGGCGTCATTCAGGTCGCGTTCGGCTGGGCGGGCCTGGCCCGTTACCTGAAGTTCGTGCCGCGCAGCGTCATGACCGGCTTCGTGAACGCCCTGGCGATCCTGATCTTCCTGGCGCAACTGCCGCAGCTGATCGGCGCGACCTGGCCCACCTACGCCCTGCTGGCCGCCGGACTGGCCATCATCTACCTGCTGCCGCGCGTGTTCCGCGCCGTGCCCAGCGCCCTGGTCGCCATCGTCGCCCTGACGGTCGTGTCCGTCCTGACCGGCGCGGACGTCCGCACCGTCGGAGACATGGGAACCCTGCCGGGCGCGCTGCCGCCCCTGGCGCTGCCGCAGGTGCCGCTGACGCTGGAGACGCTGAACATCATCCTGCCCGTGTCGCTCACCCTGGCGCTGGTGGGCCTGCTGGAGAGCCTGCTGACCGCGCAGCTCATCGACGAGCGGACCGACACCACCAGCGACAAGAACACCGAGTCCCGCGCGCAGGGCGCCGCAAACATCATCACCGGGTTCTTCGGCGGGATGGCCGGGTGCGCCATGATCGGCCAGAGCATGATCAACGTCACGAACGGCGGGCGCGGGCGGCTGTCCACCTTCACGGCGGGCCTGGGCCTGCTGATCCTGATCCTGCTGCTGCAACCACTGCTGGTGCAGATTCCCATGGCGGCGCTCGTGGCAGTCATGATCGTCGTGTCGGTCAGCACCTTCGACTGGCGCAGCCTGCGCGACCTGAAGGCGACGCCGCGCGGCGAGGCGATCGTCATGCTGAGCACCGTGGCCGTCACGGTCGCCACGCACGACCTCAGCCGGGGCGTGCTGGTCGGCGTGATCCTCAGCGCACTGATGTTCGCGCGGCAGGTCGCCCGAGCGTCCCGCGTGACCGTCACCGAGGGAGGCGGCGTCCGCACGTACCACGTGCAGGGCCAGCTGTTCTTCGTCAGCACGCACGACTTCCTGCAGCAGTTCGACTTCACGCACGCGGGGCCCATCGTGATCGACCTGAGCGGCGCGCACCTGTGGGACGGGTCCGCCGTGGCCGCGCTGGATCAGGTCACCCGGAAATTCACCCGCCAGGGCCGCCCCCCGACCCTGGTGGGCCTGAACGAGGCCTCCGCGACCCTCTTCCAGCGCCTCAGTCAGCCTGACGCGACCGCAGGACACTGACCAGCCGATGGTCTGATCAATCGGAGGTCATTTCGTCCAGCGGTGCTCGTAGCAGTACGCCCAGTCCTCGCCGGGTTCGGCGCTGCGGATGACCGGGTGGCCCTGCGTCTGCGCGTGGCGGGTCGCGTGGCGGTTCTTGCTGGAGTCGCAGCAGCCCACGTGCCCGCAGGTCATGCAGACCCGCAGGTGCACCCAGGTATCCCCGGCAGCCACGCATTCCAGGCACACGTCCGCCTCGGGCGTGACCGGCCCGGCGTTGTGCGCGGCGTGGTCGCACTGGGCGCGCTGCGTGGCGCTCAGGGTCACGGGCGGGTGCTCGGCGAGGTGGCGGGACAGTTCCGCCCGCGTGACCTCCGGCGGGGTCAGCAGGTCCAGGATGCCCGCCGCGATCTCCTTGTGGGGACTCAGGACGTGCTGCGCGCCCAGCGCCTGCAACCCCGCGAAGCCCTCGGGGGACGTGGCGCGCGTAATGACCCGCACCTGCGGCGCCACGGTGCGCAGGACGCTCAGGGTCCGTTCGGTCATCTCGGCGTCGTCGTCCGCGATGACGACCGCGCGGGCCGAGTCGATCTCCAGTTCTCTCAGCAGTCCGGCGCGGGTGTAGTCCGCGATCAGGACCGGCGCGCCGCGCCCCTGCAGTTCACTCGCGCCGTCCGGGCTGCGCGTGACCACCGAGTACGGCTGCCCCGCGCGGCTCAGGGCGCGGGCCGCCAGGCGGGCGTGCGCGCCGTACCCCAGGAACACCACGCGGTCCGCGACGGGCAGGCCGTGCCCGCCACCCTCCCCGGCCGGGGCGTCCGGTGCCGCGCCGCCCGGGGCGGGGGAGGGGAGACGGCCCAGCAGCGGCCCGCCCAGCGCCGCCAGGGCCGGGGTCAGCGCCATGAGCAGCACCGTCGCCGCGATGAACACCCCCGAGCCCCGCTCGCCCAGCCCGGCGAAGCTCAGGCCCAGGGCCGCGCCGGTCGTGGCGAGCACGAACGAGAACTCCCCGACCTGCCCGGTCAGCAGCGCCACCGGCAGCGCCGTGCGCCAGTTCTCGCCCAGCAGGCGCACGCTCAGGGACGTCACCACGACCTTCAGCAGCGCGATCAGGCCTGCTGCGCCCAGGACCAGCCCCACGTTGTCCAGCACGAATCCCAGGTTCAGCTGCAACCCTACCGACAGGAAGAACGCCGCGCTGAACAGGATCTGCAGGGGCAGGATCTCACCCATCGCCTGCGCGCCGTAGCGGCTCTCGCTGACGAGCAGGCCCGCCAGGAACGCGCCCAGCGCGAGGCTCACGCCCGCCAGCGCCGTGAGGCTGGCCGTGCCGAAGCACAGCGCCACGACCGCCAGCAGGAAGATCTCCGTGCTGCACGTCCGCGCCACGACCTCCATCAGGGGCGGCACCACCCGCCGCGCCGCGACGAGCACCAGCGCGATGATCCCCCCCGCCTTCGCCAGCGCCAGCAGCACGCCCGCCGCGCCGCCCCCCTGCCCGGCCAGCATGGGAATCAGGAGGACCATCAGCACCACCGCCAGATCCTGGAAGATCAGGATGCCCAGACTGACCTGCCCGGTGCGGGCGTTCGTCTCGCCCCGCTCGCCAAGCAGTTTCATCACGATCGCGGTGCTCGACAGGGCCAGCAGGCACCCGGTGAACACCGCGTCCGCCGCGCCCACCCCGAAGGCCAGCAGCGCGCCGGCCGCCGCCAGGACCGTCAGGCCCACCTGCAGGCCACCCCCCAGGAAGATCAGCCGCGCGATCCGCGCCAGGCGCTCCAGGCTGAACTCGATCCCGATCGTGAACAGCAGCAGCATCACCCCGACCTCCGAGGCCGCCGCGATCAGCTCCGGGTCGCGGATCAATCCCAGCGCGCCCGGCCCCACCAGCACCCCGGCCAGCAGGAAGCCGATGATCGGCAGCAGCCGCAGCCGGAACGACCCATACGCCGCCGCCGCCGACACGATCAGCAGCAGCGTCAACTGCACCAGGAACGCGGGCGGCCCCGTGTGCGCCTCGCCCCCCGACGCTCCCTCGGCGCCCGCCCAGCCCAGGAGCGCCAGGGCCGCCGCGCTCCACATCCATCCTCGACACGACATGCCCCAGCATGACAGTCCCGCCCACAGGCACGCCGCCGCCGGGTCAGTCGGTCAGGTGATCAGTCGGGCAGGTGGAACGTGACGCGCACGTCCAGCCCGCCGCCCGGCGTGTCGTGCAGCGTGATCTCCGCGCGGTTCACCTGCGCCAGCCGCCGCGCCAGCGGCAACCCCAGCCCGCGCCCCGGTACGTGCGTCGCCAGGCGCGTGCCGCTCTGGAACACCTGCTCCCGCAGGCTGGGGTGCAGGCCCGGCCCGTGATCCGTCACGCGGATGGTGGGCCCCCACGTGGTCGTGGGCGGGTCCAGCGTGATCGTGATCGGCCCGCTGCTGTACTTGATGGCATTCTCCACGAGGTTCTCGATGATCTGCTGCACCTGCGTGGCGTCCACCATCCACAGCAGCGGCGTGGGGGGGCGGCGCACCCGCACCCGCAGGCTCTCGTGCCGGGCCACCAGGGTCGTCAGGTCGGTCGGTGCGGGCGTGGCGGTCATCTGCACGTACCGGGCGTCCAGGTGTTCCAGTTCGCTGCGGCTGGCGAGCTGCTCGGCGGCGTCCTCGATGCCGCGCAGCAGTTTCTCGCGGGCGCGGATGTTGTCGGTGTGCCGCAGCGCCTCGGTGGCCAGCAGCAGCGCCTGCATCGGGCGGCGCAGTTCGTGGGCGGCCATGCCCAGCGCCTCCCGCTGCTGCAGTTCACTGCGTTCCCGGGCCGACCGTTCGTGCCCGGCGCGGTTCAGCGCCCCCAGAATCAGGGTGCTGCCCAGCAGGCCGCTGATCAGGCCCACCAGCAGGATGGTGCTCTCGATGCGCTGCAGGCGCCGCTGCAACTCGAGCCGCAGCTCTTCCTGATGCCGGGTGTTCGCCTCGTTCAACGCGGAGGTGATCTCCAGCGCCTGTTTCGTCGCGCCGGGCGTCGCCTGCGCCAGCAGCGTCTCCACGCGGCTCAGGTTCACGCCCGCCTCGCTCTCGCGGTCCGCGAGGTGCGGGAACTGCGTGGACAGGTCGTCAGGCAGCAGCTGAAGCAGGTTCGCCTTCTGCACCTTCAGGGTCAGCGGGGACGCGCCGGGCGTCGCCTCCAGCACCGCGTACTGGGCGAGCTGCGTTTCCAGGTCACTGTAGCTGCGGGTGTTCCAGGCCTGATCGGCCCCTGAGAGCGTCTGGTGAGCAGGCAGGAACGCCGCGACGATCAGCACGCCCGACAGCAGCATTGGCAGCAGCGCCGTGAGCAGGTTCATCCGGCTCTGCTGCGACAGGTCCCACAGCGGCGGGCGTTTAGAGGTCGGCACGGCGTGGCGGCCCGCCCGGGGGCGCGGCGCAGGCGGAAGGAGCGGACGAGTCCGCGTCAGGAGCGGTGGCCGGGGAACACGCGGCGCCGCTCACCGGCAGGCGGACTTGTCGGGAAGACACGCCCCGCATGCTAGCGAGTCCCGGTGGGGCCCTCAAGGGGTTCTGTCCGCCCCTGGGGTCCGGCTGCGGGCCCACGCGCCCGTCTGCTCGTGCCGGAACGGTATGCTGCCGCTCGAACATGACTGAACGACCACTGGTTTCGCTGGGAGACCTCACCTGGGACGTGCTGGCGAAGCCGGACACGCTGCTGCTGCCCGGCGGGGACAGCACAGGCCGCATCGAACTGTCCGGCGGGGGCAGCGCCGCCAACCTCGCCGTCTGGGCGCGCCGCACCGGCCCCGGACGCGCCGTGCATTTCGTCGGGAAGATCGGCCAGGACCGCTTCGGGGAACTGGCCGTGGCGGAACTTCAGGCCGAGGGCGTCGCCGCGGACGTCATCGAGAGCGCCGAGCATCCCACCGGCGTGATCCTGGGCCTGATCGACCGGCGCGGCCAGCGCGCCATGCTGACCGGACAGGGCGCCGACTGGGAACTCCTGCCGCACGAACTGCCCGGCGACGTGCTGCGCGGCGCGGGCCACCTGCACCTGACCGCCTGGAGCCTGTTCCGCGACCCGCCCCGCTCGGCGGCGCTGCACGCCGCGCAACTGGCCCGCGCGGGCGGCGCCACCCTGAGCCTCGACCCCGGCAGCTTCCAGATGATCCAGAGCCTGGGCCGCGAGGTGTTCCTGCGCATCCTGGACCGCCTGCCCGTGAACGTGCTGTTCCCCAACGACGACGAGGCCCGCGCCATGAGCGGCCGCGGAGACCGAGGTGACGCCATGGACTGGTTCCGCACCCGCTTCCCGGACGCGCTGATCGTCATGAAGCTCGACGAGGACGGCGTGCTGATCGAGGGACCCGCGCAGGCCCGCGTGCAGGTACCCGCCACGAACGAACGAGCCGTGGACGCCACGGGCGCCGGAGACGCCTTCGGCGGCGCGTTCCTGACCGGCTGGCTGGCCCACGGGGACGCCGTGCGGGCCGCGCAGCTGGCCGTGCAGGTCGGCGGCTGGGTCGTGTCCCGCTTCGGGGCGCGCCCGCCCACCGACGAGGACCTCCTGACCCGCATCGCCACGCACGGCGCGGGGGCCGCGTGAGGCGCGGCGGCGCCGGATGCCTGCGCGTCCTGGCCATCTTCACCCTGCTGGTCTTCGGCGCGGTCGGCGGCGCGCTGTGGTACGTGCGCGGCCTCCTGGGGCCAGCGGGCGGTCCTGCCTACACCCTGGAGGTCAAACCCGGCGACACCCTGGCGGGCGTGGCGAGCACGCTCGAGCAGCAGCGGATCGTGAAGAACGGCGACGTGCTGCGCTTCCTGATGCGCCGCAGCGGCACCGCCGGCAGCCTGAAAGAGGGCCTGTACGACCTGACCGGCACCATGACCGCCGAGCAGGTCGCGCAGAAGCTCGCCGGGCCCGCCCGCATTCCCACCGTCAGCGTCACCATCCCCGAGGGGCGGCGCGTGCGGGACCTGCCTGCCATCTTCCAGAAGGCCGGATTCGACGGCTCGGCCATCCTGAAGGTCCTGAACGACGCTTCACTCAGTCCCTACGCGGGCGGCAGGCAGAAGAACCTCGAGGGGTTCCTGTTCCCCGCCACGTACGACCTGCGCCCCCAGGCCACCCCGCAGCAGATCGTGCAGACCCTGCTGGACCGCATGAACCAGGAATTCACGCCCGAACGCATCGCCAGCGCCAAAAAGCTGGGCCTGAGCGTCCGCGACTGGGTGATCCTGGCCAGCATGGTGCAGGCCGAGGCCGCCAACGACGCCGAGATGCCCATCATCTCCGGGGTGTTCCTGAACCGCCTGCGCGACGGCATGACCCTCGGCAGCGACCCGACCGTCGCGTACGGTCTGGGCAAGAACCTGCCGGAACTCGACCGCAGCGCCGGGGACTTCCGCCGGGACACGCCGTACTCCACGTACACCCGCGCCGGGCTGCCTGCCGGGCCCATCAACAACCCCGGGCAGGCCGCGCTGCTCGCCGTTCTGCAACCCAAACGCACCCTGCCCGACGGGCGGGACGCCGTGTACTTCCTGCATGGCCTGGACGGCAACATCTACGTGAATCACACGTTCGCGGAGCACAACCGCGACATCGCCCGTCACCGCTGACCGCCTGCTCCTCCCGGCCCGGCCCGCACGACGCCGGGCCGGTCGCCTGTCTGAACAGCAGCTGACGACGTGACAAACTTCGCCACACCTCCCCGCCCCGCCGGATACAGTACGCAGATGATCCTGACAACACTACTGCTGGTTGTTGTCCTGGCGACCGCCGCGTTCCTCCTGCGCAGTGTGGTCGGCGGGGGCCGCCGCTACACCCAGATTCCCCGCGGTCCCGGCCGCCGTGACTCCGCGCAGGACGTCTACTGGGAGGCCCGGGTGCTGGCCGCGCTGAACGGCAACCGCGCCGCACTGGAACGCCACGTGCTGAACAAACAGAAGCACAAGCCCGGCCTGAAACGCTGGGAACTGCTGCGCCTGGTGTACCTGGACGCCACGCGCCGCAACCCTGCCCTGCGCGGCGAGCGCCGCCCCAGCCCGCGCGTCGGGGTGTTCCGCACCCACTTCTGACAGCAGAATTCAGGAGTAGTGAAGGGCACCTTCACTACTCCTGAACGAGCGCACTTGAAGAGCTGCGCCGCAGAACGAGCACCTGACACACCTGCGGTTGGAAGTGGAATGGAGGGGCGTGGTGTCGGCCCTTCAATGGAACCGGAAACCGCTGTGACCGCTCGCGCCGCCTGTCCGGGCGGCCTGTGACGAACTTCACGCGGGCCGACACGGCATTGACGCGCGCCCACCACCCTGAGGGACGTGAATGCCCGCCTCTGCCTGACCCTCCTGCTCGGTACCGTCACCCTGGCCCCCGCGGCCTCGTTCAGTCTGGGGGGTGAACTGCGCAACCCCGCGCAGACCGCCCCGCTCGGCAGCGGCCCGCTGACCGTGCTCCTGACCAACCTGAGTGGCGGCTGGCTGCTCGGCATGGGCCCGCTGAAAGGCACGCGCTTCAACGTGGTCGTTCCCACCGGGTTCAAACCCCCCGTGCAACCACTGGAGGTCTGCAGTGGCGTGACCGTGGCGCCAAAAGGTGCCCGCACGTACACCGCCGAGACGCTGCTGCTCTTCAACGCTGCCACGAACAGCGTGGCGACCCTGGTGCAGGCCGACCACCCCACCACGCCCACCCGGCGCGGCCAGTGGGTGTACAGCGACCGGACCGTCACCCTGCGGGGGCGCTGCGCGGGCCTGAACACCACCTACGACCTGACCCTGCGGCCCGGCTGGACCGGCGTGACCACCGAAAACCGCGACGGACGCTTCGAGATCCGCAACGCCACCGCGAACCTGCCCTACTGGGTGCAGCCGGTCCTGACCCGCGCGGCCCGCGCGACCTTCCCCACGCTGTTCAGCGGTCAGCGCAGCGCCTTCACGACCCGCTGACCCCCGGCCCGGCACTGGGCGCGGCGTCCCGCCCGCGCGGCACGTCCCGCGCGCCCCGACGCCCGAACGCGTGCGCCAGGTCCCGCTCGCTCAGGCGCAGCACCGTGGGCCGCCCGTGCGGGCACGCCCACGGGTGCTCGCAGGCCGCCAGGGCGTCCAGCACCGCCTGACCTCGCCCCAGGTCCAGCATCCCGGCCTTCAGCGCGGGCGCGCACGCCAGCCGCGCCAGCACGTCCCGGCGCGGGTCCGGGCCGTCCCCCAGGGCACTCTCGACGATCTGCTCGTGCAGCCTCGGCACGTTCAGGGGGGCCAGCGCGGCGGGCAGCGTGCGCAGCCGCGCCAGTCCCGCCCCGAAGTCCTCCAGCGTCAGGCCCCAGCTCTGCAACTCGGGGCCGCGCTCGTGCAGGCGCGCCAGTTGCTCGGGCGTCAGGTGCAGCAGCTCCGGCTCGGGCAGCTCCGCCGGGGGGGCCCCGCCCAGCGCACGGGTCAGGTGCTCGAACAGCGCCCGCTCGTGCGCGGCGTGCGCGTCCACCACCCACAGGTCCCCCTCGCCCTGCGCGAGCAGGTACAGCTCCTGATACACGCCCAGCAGCGTCAACGCCGGGAACGCCGCGTGCCCCGGCGCCGGGGTGGGCTCCGCCGCCGGGCGCAACTCCGGCAGCGCCCGCGCCAGCGGATGCGCCGCCAGCGCCGCCGCCACCGCCGCCCGCACCCGCGCCGCCACGCCCGGCAGGTCCGCCAGCGCCACCACCTGCTTCGCCGGATGCACGTTCGGATTGTGATCCTCCGGCGCGACCGTCACGTCCAGCACGCACAGCGGCGCCACGCCCGCCGGAAGCAGTTCGCCGAAGCCCTCGATCACCGCGCGTTCCAGCTCCGGCGGGGCCAGCACCGGCCGCCCGTTCACGCTGACATGCATCCGGTCCCGCCGGGCGCGCGTCAACTCCGGGCGGGACACCACCCCGCGCACCCCCTCGCCCGAGACGGCCAGCACGCGGTTCGCGCTCAGCGGACCGTACACGCTCGCCACCGCGCCCCGGTGATCGCTCGGCGCGTGCGTCAGGCGCACCTCGCCGTCCACCGACAGCCGCCAGTGCAGCCCAGGATGATGCAGCACGTAGCGGCCCAGCAGCGCCGTCACCTCCCGCACCTCCGACGCCGCCGGCGCCTGCGTCCGCAGCCGCCCCGGTAGCCGCGCGAACAGGTTGCGCACCGTCACCGTCGTCCCCGCCGGGGCGGAGGTTCGCGCCACCTGCACGTCCTCACCCTGCGCGAGCACCTCGCACGCGCCCACCTGCGCCGCCGGACGCGACACCACGTGCAGCTCCCCGGCCTGTGCCGCCGCCCACAGCGCCTCGCCCCGGAACCCCAGCGTCGTCACGCCCTCCACCGACCGCGCCTGCGGGGACAGCTTGCTCGTCGCGTGCCGCAGCGGCGCCAACCCCACCGACCCCGCCGGGATACCCCCCCCGTTGTCCCGCACCCGCACCAGCCGCAGGCCCCCGCCGTCCACCTCGACCTCGACTCGGGTCGCCCCGGCGTCCAGCGCGTTGTCCACCAGTTCCCGCACCACGTCCAGCGGACGCGACACCACCTCACCCGCCGCGATCAGACGCGCCACATGAGCCGGAAGAACATGGATATCAGGCGAGGTCACCCGGTCAGGGTAGCGGGTCCACCACGCGCCCTTGCTGCCTCAGGTCGCCATCTGCCGCACCCGGAACGGCGGTCAGCAGGGCGTGCAGGGCCGACGGGACAGCGCCAGGGGAGAGGTGGCCCAGCAGGACGAGCTGCGCGAGGCCGTGCACGGTGCCCCACAGCGCTGCCGCGAGCGCCTGCGGCTGGTCGCTGCGCAGCTGCCCGGCGTGCAGGGCCTCGCGGATCAGGCCGTCCAGCAGCGCATGGTTCCGTTCGATCAGCGGGGCCAGCGGCGAGGGACGATCCGGTGGGCAGATCTCCGGTTCGAAGATCAACGTGAACGCCTGCGGGTGCTGCGCGGCGTACGCGACGTAGGCCGCCCCGACGCCCAGCAGATTCTCCAGGGGACCGGAACCGGCGGCGGCCTGTTCCTGCGCGCTGACGAACTCGGTCATGCAGTCCAGTGCCAGCGCCACGAGGAGGCCCTGGCGGTCCCCGAAGTGATGGGCGGGCGCGGCGTGGCTGACCCCGGCGCGGCGGGCGACCTCGCGCAGGCTGAGGCTGCGGGCGGGCTGGGTGCGCAGCAGGTCGCGCGCGGCGGCCAGCAGCGCGGCGCGTAGGTCGCCGTGATGGTAGGCGCGGGCCACAGAAACAGAACTTGACATTGTCAACATGATGGCGCACGCTGAGTCCAGCTGCAATTTGACAGTGTCAAGATAGGAGTTCTGCCCCCAGCCGCCGCGCCCCCAACGCACGCGGACGCCCCGCCCTGCACAGACGCCCCACCCCACCCTCCGGAGTGCACCTCATGAACACCCTCGTCATCAGCGGCCACCCCCACCCCGGCAGCCTCAGTCACGCCCTCGCCACCCACTACGCGGGTGCCGCCCGCACCGCCGGAGCCGAGGTGCAGACCCTGCACCTGAGCGACCTGCACTTCGACCCTCACCTGCACGCCGGATATCGAGCCTCGCAACCCCTGGAACCCGACCTGGAACGCGCCCAGCAGCTCCTGACCTGGAGCACCCACCTGTGCGTTACCTACCCCGTCTGGTGGGGCGCGCCCCCGGCGCTGCTCAAGGGATTCATCGACCGCGCCTTCCAGCCCGGCTTCGCCTTCCGCCACCGCCCAGGCCACCCCTTCCCGGAACGCCTGCTCAGCGGCCGCACCGCCCGCCTGATCGTCACCAGCGACAGCCCCGCGTGGTACCTGCGCGCCGTCATGCGCGACAGCGCCGTGAACACCGTCGCCCGCAGCACCCTGAACTTCAGCGGCGTCCACCCCGTCCGCGTGACCCGCCTGGGACCCGTCCGCACCAGCACCCCGCAGCAGCGGCAACGCTGGCTCGACCACATCGCCACCCTCGCCGCCCGCGACCACCAGCGGCGCTGAATTCCGCAGCGCTGACCCCCCGCGTCACGCCGGGTCGGGCAGCACCTTCCCCGGATTCAGCAGGTTCAGCGGGTCCAGCAGGGTCTTCACCTCGCGCATCAGGTCTACCGCGTCACCATGCTGGGCGCGCAGGAACCGCCGCTTGTGGAGGCCCACGCCGTGCTCGCCGCTGCACGTGCCGCCCAGCGCCAGCGTCCGCTCGACCAGCCGCGTGTACAGCGCGTCGATCCGCGCCCAGTCGCCCGAGCCGGGCGGCGCGTGGAACAGCACGTGAAAGTTCCCGTCCCCCACGTGACCCAGCACGCTCGCGTCCAGCCCCTCCGCGTGCAGGCCGTCCTCGGTGAAGGTCAGGATCTCCGGCAGGGCGTCCAGCGGCACGCACAGATCCGTGCTGAGGAACGCCTCGCCGGGATACAGCGCCTTCAGCGCGTAGAACGCGTGATGCCGCGCCCGCCACAGCGCCTCCAGGTCCTCCGGCTGCCGGGCGACCCGCACGTCCAGCGCGCCCGCGTCCCGGCACAGTTCCTCGCACAGTGCCCGGACGTCCTCCAGCGCGCCCGCCGAGGCGCCCGCCAGTTCGATCCAGAGGGTCGGCACCTCGGGCTCATTCAGGCCCAGGTGGCGGTTCACGGCGCGCAGGCCGCGCGCGTCCATCAGTTCCAGCCGCTCCGGTTGCGCCGACGCGCCCATCACCATCGTCGCCGCCCGCGCCGCCGCGCCCACGTCCGGGAACGCGCAGCGCAGCGCCAGCCGTGCCGCTGGCAGCGGCCACAACCTCACCGTCAGTTCCGTGATCACGCCCAGCGTGCCCTCCGCGCCCAGGAACAGGTGCCGCAGGTCGTACCCGGCGCTGCTCTTGCGCGCCCGGCTGCCCAGCGACAGCACCCGCCCGTCCATCAACGCCACCCGCAGCGCCAGCACGTTCTCCCGCGTCGTCCCGTACCGCACGGCCGCCGTGCCGCTCGCGTTCGTGGACGCCATGCCGCCCAGCGTCGCCTCCGCCCCCGGATCCACCGGGAAGAACAACCCCTGCGCGCGCACGGCGCGGTTCAGCTGCGGGTACGTCACGCCCGGCTCCACCGTCGCCTGAAACGCCCCCGGCCGCACGTCCAGCACGCGCGCCATGCTGCTCAGGTTCAGGCTCAGCGCGCCCGGCGGCGGAATCAGCTGCCCTTCCAGGCTGCTGCCCGCCGCGAACGGCACCACCGGCACCCGGAACTCCCGCGCCAGCGCCAGCGCGTCCACCACGTCCGCCTCGGTCCGCGCGAACAGCACCGCGCCGGGCCGCACGACCTCCAGCCCACTCTCGTCCCGCCCGTGCGCGTCCAGCGCGGCGTCCGCTGTGCTCAGCGCCTCCCCGAACCGCGCCCGGAACGCCCCCAGCGCCGCCCCACCTAGACCGGTCGTCGTCATGCGCCCATTGTGCGCCCGGCAGGAGGACAGTCGTCAGGTCTCAGGGGAGTGTGGGATGAGTCTGGTGAACTGCCGCGTGCTCAGGTCGAGGTCATACACGCCCGCCTGCTCGGAGTACACGTCGGCCACCAGCCGGACACGCCCAACGTCCTGCTGATACACGTTCTCGAACCACCACGGCTCGGGCGGGTCGGCTCGCAGGTGAGGGTCTGGGCCGTCCAGGCCGGGCGTGACGGGTTCACCGAACCGGCGCAGATCCGCCACGATCACCCCGCAGCCGACCACGACGGCGTAAGTGTTCTCCCAGGTGATGAGGGCGGCCTCGGGATTGCCGTACATCCAGCCTATATCCCAGCGTGCCCCGTCCGGACGCTGGACGGTGACTGTCTCGAACTCGGCCAGGACACTCCAGCCCGCGGCGGCCGCCAGCGTCACCGAGCAGTCAACCGTCATGCACGGCTTCCGCGCCGGTCACCTCGCGCTGCCAGCGGTGCAGCAGGTCGAGGGCCTGCATGGGCGTCAGGCGGGCGAGGTCCAGGGTGGCGAGTTCCCGTGTGAGGCGCGTGTCGGCCCCCTGCGCGCCCAGCGCGGTCAGGAGGCGCGCGGCGCGGGTGGTCACCGCGCCGGGCAGTCCGGCGAGGCGGGCGACCTCCACGCCGTAACTCTGGCGGGCGGCGCCGGGCACGACCTGATGGTAGAAGGTCAGCCCCCCGCTCCCGGCGGCGTCCTCCTCGGCGGCGACGTGGAGGTTCACGAGGCCGGGCAGGTCGCTTTCCAGGCGGGTGAGTTCGAAGTAGTGCGTGGCGAACAGCGTGTGCGCCCCGGCGGCGTGCAGGTGTTCCAGCGCGGCCTGCGCGATGGCGAGGCCGTCGAGGGTGCTGGTGCCGCGCCCGATCTCGTCGAGGATCACGAGGCTGGCGTGCGTCGCGCCGTGGAGGATCGCGGCGAGTTCGCTCATCTCGACCATGAACGTGGAGCGCCCACCCGCGAGGTCGTCGCTCGCGCCGATGCGGGTGTGCACGGCGTCGTACACGGGCAGTTCGGCGTGGTCGGCGGGGACGAACGAGCCGATCTGGTGCAGCAGCGCGCATAGTGCGGCGGTCCGCAGGTACGTGCTCTTGCCCGCCATGTTCGGCCCGGTCAGCAGCACCGCGCGGCGCGCCGGGTCGAGGTGCACGTCGTTCGGCACGAACCGCCCGCCCAGGCTGCGTTCCACGACCGGGTGCCGCGCCTGCACCAGCCGCAGCGGACCGTCACTGGTCACGGGGCGGATCCAGCCGTGCTCGGCGGCCACGTCGGCCAGCGCGGCCAGCACGTCCAGTTCACTCAGCGCCCCCGCAGCATCGGCCAGCGCCTCGGCGTGCGCGGCGAGACTGTCGCGCAGCTCCGTGAAGACCTCCTGTTCCAGGCGGCTCGCGGCGGCCTCCAGCCGGGCGATCTCGCGTTCACGGTCGCGCAGATCCGGGCGGGTGAAGCGCGCGCGGTCCTTCAGGGTCGCCACCTGCCGGTAATCGGCGGGCACCTTGCCCAGGTGCGCGCCCGTGACCTCCAGGTAGTACCCGAACACGCTGTTGAACCCGACCTTCAGGCTGGGAATCCCGGTGCGTTGCCGCTCGGTGACCTCCAGGTCCGCCAGCCACGCGCGGTGCCCGATCGCGGCGGCGCGCAGCTCGTCCAGCTCGGCGTGGAAGCCGTCACGGATCAGGCCGCCGTCGCCCACGCGGATGGGCGGCTCGTCCACCAGCGCCGCTCGGATGCGGGTCACGACATCCGGCAGGGCCGACAGGCGATCGCGCACGCCGCCCAGCAGCCCGCCCTGCGCGCCCAGTAGCTCGGTCGCCTCGGGCAGCAGGTCCAGCGTGCGCGCCAGGGCCGCCACCTCGCGCGGCGCGGCCCGCCGGGTCGAGACCCGCGCCGCCAGACGCTCCAGATCATGCGCGCGGTACAGCAGGGACCGCACCGCGCCGCGCAGGTCCGGCGCACGCGTGAACGCCTCCACCGCGTCCAGGCGCGCGCGGATGCTCAGTTCATCCAGCAGCGGCGCGCGCAGCCACGCCCGCAGCCGCCGCCGCCCGCCCGCCGTGCGCGTCTGCCCCAGCACGTCCGTCAGCGTGCGGCCCTGCGGGGACTGCGCCTGGAACAGCTCCAGCGCCCGCACCGCCGCGTCCGGCAGCCGCATGTGCGCGCCCGGCTCGAAGCGCACCACGCGCCGCACCATGTCCAGCCTCCCCTGCTGCGTCACCCGCGCGTACCCCAGCACCGCCCCGCACGCCCGCCGCAGCGCCCCCGACGACAGACTCGCCGGGACCTCGCCCAGCGTGACCCGCAGCGCCTCAAGCGCGTCCGCCTCCTCAAAACTGGCGGGGGAGAGCATCACCGGGAACCTTGCCTGGAAGTCCGCCAGCAGCGCCGCGTTCCCCGACAGTTCCGGCGCGAGCAGCACCTCCCGCGCCCGGCAGCGCCCCAGCTCGTCGTACAGCGCCAGACGCGTGTGGAACGCCGCGCAGCGGAACTCCCCGGTACTGACGTCCAGCAGCGCCAGCGCGTACCCGTCCCCGGTCGCCACCGCCGCCAGGTAATTCTCGTCCGCGCCCAGGTGCCGCTCCTCGGTCACCGTGCCCGGCGTCAGCAGCTGCGTCACGCGGCGGTCCATCAGGCCCGAACCCGGCTCCTCCACCTGATCCGCCACCGCCACGCACACCCCGCACCCCAGCAGCCGCTCCACGTGACTGTCCAGCGCCCGCAGCGGAATCCCCGCCATGGGCGTACTGAAATCCCGGCTGCTCTTGTGCGTCAGCGCCAGCCCCAGCAGCCGCGCGGTGCGCTCGGCGTCCTCCCCGAACGTCTCGTAGAAATCCCCCACCTGGAACAGCAGCAGCGCGTGCGGCAGCTGCGCCGCCACCTCGTCCCGCATCCGCACGTACTGCTCCAGCATCGGCGGCAGCGCCCCCGACCCGGTTCCCTTCAGGACATTCTGAGCCCGCATCCCGCGCAGGATAGCCGCCCCCAGACGGCCACATGGCGAGAGGGGCACCGTTGCTCGGCGTCCGGGCCGGTCAGTTGTCGAACCAGAACACCAGGCGCAGGTCCGCCGGGTCCGCCACCTGAGTCTGAAGGTACGGAACGACGCGGCTCAGCAGCCCCGTGGCCTGCCCCAGGTCGCGGTAGGTACGCACCTCCCGTTCCCGGCGGCGCTTCACGCCCACCTCGCTCAGGTCGAGATCCCGCAGCGGCTGATCCCAGTCGAAGCGCAACAGTTCGTCCAGCGTCAGCCACGACGGGTGGTGACACCAGACCTCCGCTTCTGCCCAGGCGGCCTGGAGGGCGGCGCTGAGATCGTCAGGCAGGCCGCGCGGGGTGGCGATCGGCTCGATCTCGATGGTGTTACGGACGCCGGCCAGCAGCGCAAACAGGTCGTAATCCCGGCCCAGCTCCAGCGGATGCGCCCAGTGGGCTTCAGAGATCCGGTCTTCCTCCTCCGGGCTCAGCCCACTGGTGTCGGGGAGCGGATGAAGTTCAGCCACTTTCCACATGCCGTTCCGGCGGATCTCGTAATACTCGTGAATGTCGCAGCCCATAGCCCCGAGCATGCCAGTTCCGCCTGCCGTGTGGGCGGTCCGGGCGGTGTACCCTCGGCGCATGAGCCTCTTTCAGCTGAACGGGAAACGCGCCCTGGTGACCGGCGGGAGCCGCGGCATCGGGCTGGCCGCCGCGCACGATCTGATCCGCCTGGGCGCGCAGGTGACGCTGGCCGCCCGCAACGAGGACGTGCTGCGCCGCGCCGCCGACGCCATCGGGGCGCGCTGGGTCGTGGCGGACGTGAGCACCCCGGACGGCGTGGCGTCGGCGGTGGAGGCTGCCGGGCAGGTGGACATCCTCGTCAGCAACGCGGGCGGGCCGTCCCCCGCACAGCCCAGCGCCGTCACCGAGGCCGCCTGGGAACAGGGCTTCCAGACCACGTTCATGAGTACTGCCCGACTGGCTGCCGCCGTGCTGCCCGGCATGCGCGAGCGCCACTGGGGCCGCATCATCGCCGTGACCAGCCTGACCGTGGGCCGCCCCGCGCTGAACCTGCCGGTCAGCAACGCCATGCGCGCAGCCGTCACGAACCACCTGCGGACCCTGGCGCTGGAAGTCGCCGCCGACGGCGTCACCTGCAACACCGTCGCGCCCGGCTACACCGCCACCGAACGCCTGAACGCCCTGCACGCCGACCCCGCCGACGCCGAACGACTGAAGGCCCGCATTCCCGCGCGGCGCTTCGGCGAACCGAACGAGGTGGGGGCCGCCGTCGCGTTCCTCGCCACCAAGGAAGCGGCGTACATCACGGGGCAGGAGATCCTCGTGGACGGCGGCTGGAGCATCTGAACGGACTCGGATGGAATGGTTCACAAGGACCAGTCCATCCGAGCGGATGCGACTCGCAGAGCTGCCCCGCCGAGGAGCAAAGAGGGTTCCGGGTGTGGAGTTGACGACCCGGTAATGTTCCGGGTAGAGGGCGAAACAGACGGAATCCGTGCAGCGGAGGGGAGGCCTGGGGCATCTGGACTGCGCCTGCCGGGGCACGCTGGGGCAGCGTGGCGCCTTCACCGTCATTTGACCAAGCCCCATTAAGGTTTGATAGGTGAGCTGTCCTCCATCCAATCCGCCCGGACTCGCATACCTTCAGGGTGAGACGCACCCCACCCCACAGACCCCACACTGCTGATCCCACCCGGACAGCCAAGGAGTACACCATGAGCTTCGGACCCCTGGAAATCATCCTGATCATCGCCGTTATCGCCCTCATCTTCGGAGCCAAGAAACTGCCGGAACTCGGCAAGGGGCTCGGGCAGGGCATCAAGGAATTCAAACGCGAGACGCACCACAAGGACGTCGTGACCGACGTGCCCTCGCGCCCCCTGGACCCTGTGACCGCCACGCCCGTCACCCCGGTCAGCGATCCCGTCAGCGAACGCCGCTGAGCCCCGGCAAGGAGCGCGTGATGTCCACCCCCACCAAAGAACTGAGCAGCGCGCCGCTGTTCGATCACCTGGACGAACTGCGCAAGCGGCTAATCATCAGTGTGATCTTCCTGGTCGTCGGCATGACCGTCGCCTTCCAGTACCGCACCCAGCTGATCGAGTTCTTCAAAGAACCCCTCACGCATTCCGTGCTGTATCAGGCGGGCAAGGTCAAACTGGTCGCCCTGCAACTGACCGAACAGCTGATGCTCAGCCTGAACATGTCCTTCTGGGCAGGACTGGCGCTGGCCCTGCCGTTCCTCCTGTGGCAGGTGTGGGCGTTCATCGCACCGGGTCTGTACGCCCATGAGCGCCGCTGGGCGCTGCCCTTCATCCTGGGGGCGGGCATGGCCTTCCTGGGTGGCGCGCTGTTCGGCTATGAGTTGGTGCTTCCGACCATGATCCCCTTCCTCGCGGACTTCATGGGGGGCGCGGTTGAGGGGACCTTCAGCATCGGCTCGTACCTGGGCATGATCACGACGTTCCTGATCTCGTTCGGGCTGGCCTTCGAGATGCCCATCCTGGCCGTGATCCTCACCCGCATCGGGATCGTGAACCACACCATGCTGCGCGCCGGGTGGCGGATCGCGCTGGTGGTCATCATGATCGCCGCTGCCGTGATCACGCCCACGCCTGATCCGATGAACATGATGCTCGTCGCCGTGCCCCTGTATGTCCTGTACGAACTCAGCGTCATCCTGTCGCGCGTGTTCCGCGTCGTGCCCACCGAGGACACTGAGACGCCCGCCCCACTGAGCTTCTGACCGTCCCGTTCCCGGTGCGGCCCCCTGCCCTGTGGCAGGCGGGCCGCACTTCTCGGTCGGGCCACCGGCTGGTCGGGCGGCCGGGAGGTGTCATGGAATGACCCGGCCGGGCGTGGTGGTGTCCGGGTGCGAGGGTGCGTGCCCACCTGATCCCTGCCGTGAGGCTCTACACTGCGGGCGACCTATGGATCCCATCTTCCTGCAAATCGGCAATTTCACCATTGCCTGGTACGGCGTGCTCATCACCCTGGGCATCGTGGCCGGCGTGTGGGTCGGCACGCGCATGGCCCGCGAACGCGGCCTGAACGTCGACCTCTTCAACGACCTCATTCTCTGGATGATCGTCTGGGGCCTCGTGGGCGCGCGACTGGTGTTCGTGGCGACCTCCTGGCACCAGTTCGAGAACACTCCCTTCCCGCGCGTGCTGCTGGACATCATCAACCTCCGCCAGGGCGGCATCAGCATTCACGGTGGCCTGATCGGCGGCATTCTGGTGATGCTGTACTACTCCCGCCGTAAGGGCATGGACTTCTACCGGTACGCGGACCTGTGCGTGCCCGGCGTGGCCTTCGGCATCATCGGGGGCCGCATCGGGAACATCATGAACGGCACCGACACGGTGGGCCGCGTGACCGGCTGGCCCATCGGGTTCCGCTGGCCTGACAGTGCCCGCGCGTTCCACGACGGCATGTGCATCAAGAACGCCAACCCCGACATGGACCTGTCGCAGTACTGCCAGCTGATCGGCGACAAGCTGGTTATGACCGCGCCCGTGCACTTCACGCAGATGTACGGCGTGATCATCGGGATCATCCTGTCCGTCGCGGCGTTCTTCTGGCTGCGCAGCCGCATTCCCGGCTGGGTGTTCTGGCAGTTCTGGCTGTGGTACTCCATCCTGCGCGCCGGGTGGGAGGAGACCTTCCGCCTGAACCCCCTGTCGCCCAAGGCGTACCTGAACCAGGGGCTGGACGCGCCCGGCATCGGCCTGTTCACGGACACGCACATCATCAGCATTCCGCTGATCATCGTGAGCATCTGGATGCTGATCCGCCTGCGCCGCCGGGGGGCGCCCGCCCAGACGGCACCGGCCGAAGTCACGGTCTGATTCTCCACTGCATGCCAGGAGGGTGATCCCACGTTCGGGGTCACCCTCCTCCTCTTGGTGGGGTCGGGCGGGGCCGCACGCGTCCTGACAGGCGGGTTGATCCTGACAGACGGGTTGATACAGTGGGCAGGCTATGACTGAACAGACCCGTCCGCTGGACGTCGTGATTCTCGCCGCCGGGCAGGGCACCCGCATGAAATCCAGCCTGCCCAAGGTGCTGCACCCCGTCGCGGGCCGCCCCATGGTCGCCTGGGCCGTGAAGACCGCCCGTGACCTGGGTGCGCGCCACGTGGTCGTCGTGACCGGTCACGGCGCCGACCGTGTCGAGGACGCCCTGGGTGACGCGGGCGTGGTGTTCGCCCGGCAGGAGCAGCAGCTCGGTACCGGGCACGCGTTCATTCAGGGGCTGGACGCCCTGCCAGACCGGGATGCGGACGTGCTGGTGCTGTACGGCGACACGCCACTGCTGCGTGCCGACACCCTGCAGGCCCTGCTGGACGATCACCGCGCCCGCGCCGGGGCGTTCACGGTCCTGACCGGCGAGCTGCCCGACGCGACCGGGTACGGCCGCATCATCCGCGGCGCGGACGGCAGCGTCGAGCGGATCGTGGAGCAGAAGGACGCGACACCCCAGGAGCGCGCCGTGCGGGAATTCAACAGTGGCGTGTACCTGATGGACGCCCGTGCCAACGAGCTCACGCGCCGCATCACGAATGAGAATGCCAGCGGCGAGTACTACCTGACCGACCTGCTGGGGCTGTACAGGGCCGAGGGGGCCGATGTGCACGCCTTCAAACTCACCGACCCGGGTGAGGTCATGGGCGCCAACGACCGCACGGGTCTGGCCGAGGCGGAGAGCATCATCCGCGCGCGCATCACGCAGGAGCACATGCGCGCCGGAGTGACCATCCACATGCCCGAGACGGTGTACATCGAGGACACCGTGCAGATCGGCCGGGACGTGACCCTGGAACCCGGCGTGATCCTGCGCGGCGACACCCGCATCGCCGAGGGCGTGACGGTGGAGGCGTACAGCGTGATCACCGACAGCGTCCTGCATGAGGACGTGACCATCAAGGCGCACAGCGTGCTGGAGGGCGCGACCGTCGGGACGGGCAGTGACGTGGGCCCGTTCGCGCGCCTGCGGCCCGGCACCGTCCTGGCGGGTGGCGTGCACATCGGGAACTTCGTCGAGACGAAGAACGCGCGGCTGGCCCAGGGCGTGAAGGCCGGGCACCTCGCGTACCTGGGAGACGTCGAGATCGGCGAGGAAACGAACGTCGGCGCCGGAACCATCGTCGCGAACTTCGACGGCGTGAACAAGCACCGCTCGACCGTGGGAGCGGGCGTGTTCATCGGCAGCAACAGCACCCTGATCGCCCCGCGCGTCATCGGGGACGCGGCGTTCATCGCGGCGGGCAGCGCCGTGCACGACGACGTGCCCGAGGGTGCCCTGGCCGTCGCGCGCGGCAAGCAGCGTACCCTGGACGGCTGGGCGAAACGCTACTGGGGCGGCCTGCGCGAGAAGGTTCAGGTCAAGCTGCCCTGGCTGGCCGGCTGGCTCGACCGTCAGGACTGAGTGGTCCCACCCGGGGGCGGCCTGATCTGCCCTCCCGGGCCGTAGCCTGCGTTCAGTATCGAGGGGAACGTGTTGCCCCCTCAATCTCTGCGGTCTCAGCGACCTGCTCGGCCCGAAGCAGAGGAATCGAGGGACGCCTTCAATTCCTCTGAATTTCGCTGCAGCGCAGGCGCGTTCAGATGTGCACCTTCCGTCAGAGGCGCGGGCGTACGCTGCCTCTCATGATCGAGGTGCAGGGGTACACCAAGCGCTACGGGCGGCACGAGGCCGTCAGCAACCTGTCGTTCACGGTGCAGCCCGGTGCGGTGTTCGGCCTGCTGGGCAGCAACGGGGCGGGGAAGACCACCACCATCCGCGCGCTGGTGGGTCTGACCCGCCCGAGCAGCGGCACGGTGCGCGTGGCGGGCTTCGACGTGTGGCGCGACCCGGTCAAGGCCAAGGCGGCGTTCGGGTACATCCCGGACCGCCCGTACCTGTACGGCAAACTGACGGCGCGGGAACTGCTGCGCTTCGTGGGGCAGCTGTATCAGGTGCCGGACGCGGACAGCGAGATCGACCGCTGGCTGGAGTTCTTCCGCCTGACCGACTTCGGCAACGAGCTGATCGAGACGTACTCGCACGGCATGCGGCAGAAGGTGGCGATCATCGCCGCGCTACTGCCCGACCCGCCCGTGCTGATCGTGGACGAGCCGATGGTGGGGCTCGACCCGCACGCGGCGCGGCAGGTGCGCGACCTGTTCCGCTCGCACGCCGACCGGGGCCGCACGGTGCTGCTGACGACCCACTCGCTGCCCGTGGCGGAGGCCGTCTGCGACCGCCTCGTGGTGCTGGACCGGGGTAAGGTGCTCGGCGAGGGCAGCATGGACGACCTGCGCGCCCGTACCGGCACCGAGGCCGGGGGCGTGCACGGCGACAGCCTGGAACGCATCTTCTTCCGCCTGCTGGAGGACGAACTGGAGGAACAACGCCGCGCCCGCGAGGAAGCCGGGGTGGGCGCTTGACCGTCACGCCCGCCCCCCGACCCGCGCGCACCGCGCCGCCCAGTCTGAGCGCCCTGAAACTCCGCGCACTGGCCCACACCATTCGCAAAGCCCCGAAGTGGGGCTACGCACTCGTGGGTACCCTGGCCCTGCTCCTCGTGGTGGGCGAGGTGGTCGGCACCTGGAAAGCCCTGACGTTCCTGGGCCGCTTCGGGGACATCGGTCTGAACGTGTTCGCGCGCGTGCTGGAGATCGGCCTGATCACCCTGAGTAGCGGCGTGACGTTCAGCGCCACCACCGCCGCCATCAGCACGCTGTACCTCAGCGACGACCTGAACTTCCTGCTGACCCAGCCCATCAGGACCACCCGCGTGTTCGCGCTGAAGGTCACCGAGACGTTCCTGAACGCCGCGCTGGTCCCGGTGTTCCTGACCGTACCGCTGCTTCTGACGGTCGCCGCGTACTTCCAGGCGCCCGTCTGGGCGTACCCGGTCATGATCCTCGCCACGCTGCTGGTGTTCGCCGCGCCCGTGGGCCTCGGCGCGCTGCTGGCTGTGCTGCTCATGCGGGTCGCCCCGGTCGGCCGCGTCCGCGAGGTCAGTACCGGCCTGGGCGTCGTCATCAGCGCCGCGCTGGTGTACGCCATCCGCGCGCTGCGGCCCGAAGTCCTCGTGCAGAAACTGCAGGACCCCACCAAGGTCGAGGCGCTGCTGCGCGACTTCGCCGGACCCAGCAGCCCCCTCCTCCCACCCTCCTGGGCGGCGCAGGGCATCTGGCAGGCTGCGCACGGACACCTCGCCGCGCCGCTACTGCCCCTGCTGCTGCTCACCGTCACGCTGCTGCTCGGCGCGACCCTCCTCGCCGCGAAGGCCTACCAGGACGGCTGGGCCCGCGCACTGGACTCCAGCACCCCCAGACTCGACCCCCGCCCCCGCCGCGCGGGCGTCACCGAACGCCTCCTCACCCGCCTCGGCTCCGGCGGCGCGCTCGCCAGCAAGGACCTGCGCGTCACCATGCGCGACCCCACCCAGTGGAGCCAGCTGCTCGTCGTCGTGGCGCTGGCCGGGGTGTACCTCGTGAGCGTCAAGGCCGTGCCCATCCCCGTCCCACAGTTCCGGGGCATCCTCGGATACATCCAGCTGGCCTTCCAGGGCTTCATCATCGCGGGCATCGCCGTGCGCCTCGCCTTCCCCGCCGTCAGCACCGAGGCGCGCGGCTACTGGCTGCTGCGCACCGCGCCCATCGAGCCCCGTCAGATCGTCCTCAGCAAATTCCTGGGCGTCCTGCCGGTCACCCTGACCGTCGGCCTCGTCATGGGCCTCGCCAGCGCCGCCGCCATGGACCTCGGCCCCACCCTCTACCTACTCAGCGCGCTGGTCAGCATCAGCAACGCCCTCGTCATCACCGCGCTCGGCGTCGGCCTCGGCGCCGCCGCCCCCAAATTCGACGCGGACAACCCCGCCGAGATCGGCGTCAGCCCCGGCGGCCTCGCCTTCATGGGCCTCAGCCTCGCCTACTCCGTCCTGTGCCTCCTGCTGCTCGCCCGGCCCGCCGCCGGCAGCGTCCTGCGGCCCGACCTGTTCCCCGGCTACAGCTCCCTGACCACCATCGAAGGCGTCCTCGGACTGATCGGCCTGCTGCTCGCCACCCTCCTCGGCACGTACTTCAGCCTCCGCACCGGCTGGCAGCGGCTGGACCGGCTGGAGTGACGGCGAATGCCCATTCCCGACCCACATGCTCACGGAAAGTCGAGTGATCTGGCCATCAAGTGGCAGACAAGCGACGCGATGTTGTGACCCGGTTCATCCCTCCGGAGCGGCTTGTCTCGCTCATGCCTCAGTACCGGACATCTTCCCCTCAGGCCGCATCAGGAGCAGAAAAAGGCGAGCTGAAGAGATCCGTGAACGGACCCCGTTTGGACGTCCCCCATCGAAGGGCATGGGCCAAGCGTTCCCATCCGGCAGTCACAAGACTGGCCTCCTTGCGTCCATGAGACTTGACCCGGATGGGGCGCGTCAGCGCCCCATCCACACCCACGCGTAAACTCCATGTCCAGGCCAGGGCAACGAGTCCGAAAAGGCGTTCCAGACGCTCTTTCTGTGTAATGCCCGTTTGTTCCAGATTGAAACCGCGTGACTTCATCGACGAGAACGTGTACTCGATCGACCAGCGAAACTTATACGTGGACACAGCGTCCAGGACATGCACATCAGTTGCCAGGCACATCAGGTCACCCTCCGGCGACCTGGCCATCACGAGCTGCATTCGACACCCATAGATGGCCTCCTTCTCCGCCATGGCGACCATGCTGCCCAGC